>NZ_JYMU01000028.1:0-5594 GCF_000938235.1 Bradyrhizobium sp. LTSPM299 | reverse complement strand
AGACCGGAGTGCGCCGGGAGACCGGCAAGGAGTAGATGGTGCAAGTCCATCACGATGAAGGAGTAGCGAACCGCATCGACCCCGAGTCATGCGCAGAAGCCCGCGAGGGCATCGGCGAAGCGTTGACAGGGGAGCGCATAGGCCAGCCATTGAGCCGCGAAAGTACCCTCATCCTGGGTGCCGACGTCGTTCCGGTGACGGAAGGCAACACGGATGGGCGCGATAACGCGAGCGCCCAGACGGCCCGGCGTGGTCTTAGACACTGGCATGTGCGCACGCTCTTTGCGTGGGAACCGGGAGATCTCATGGTCGGCCAGCACCAGCATGTGTGCTGCACTGGCCCGCGTCGGGAAGGCGAGGAGCCGTAGCCGATGATGTACGATCATGAGAAGTCTGACCCCGTCATAGTAGCTGTGAAGCCGACGAACAAAGCCGGGCAACCGGCGGCGGAGTTGGTGGAGCCAAGGGCGGGGGCCGAGGGGAATGCGAGTCAGCAAAGCACGGGCCGGGCACAGTACCGGGGAACCGTGTCACAGGCGCTGGAGCGCATACGGCAAGCTGCAAGGCAAAGGAAGAAGGAGAAGTTCACCGCGCTCTTCCATCACGTCAGTATTGATCACCTCGCAGAGGCATTCTCTGAACTCAAGGAGAATGCTGCAGCTGGAGTGGATGGGCTGACATGTCGGGATTACGAGCAGCACCTTGAGCGCAATCTTGAGGACCTGCATGCTCGCGTCCATCGGGGAGCGTATCGGGCACTACCGGCGCGGCGGGTCTACATACCCAAGCCGGATGGTCGGCAACGCCCGATCGCGGTCGCCGCCCTTGAAGACAAGATCGTCCAGAGGGCGACGGCTGCGGTGCTGAGCGCGATCTACGAGGAAGATTTCCTCGGGTTCTCGTATGGGTTCCGACCCGGACGCAGCACGCACGATGCGATGGATGCGCTCGTGGTCGGGATCACCAGCACAAAGGTGAACTGGATACTGGACGCCGACATCCGCTCGTTCTTCGACACGGTGAGCCAGGAGTGGCTCATCAAGTTTGTGGAACATCGCGTCGGCGACCGACGTATCATCCGCCTGATCCAGAAATGGCTCAAGGCAGGCGTCCTGGGAGACGGGATCGTGACGGTCAGTGACAAGGGGACCGGGCAGGGATCGGTGATCTCACCGCTTCTGGCCAATCTCTACTTACACTACGTTTTCGATCTCTGGGCCGAGCGCTGGCGACGGCGTGAGGCCGCGGGCAATATGATCATCGTGCGCTACGCCGACGACCTCATTGTTGGCTTCGAGCACGAGACCGACGCCCGTCGCTTCCTAGACGAGATGCGTAAGCGGTTACAGGAGTTTGCACTGTCGTTTCATTCGGAGAAGACCCGGCTGATCGAGTTTGGACGCTTCGCGGTGGAAAACCGCAAGCGGCGCGGGCTCGGTAAACCGGAGACCTTCACCTTCCTGGGCTTCATCTTTATTTGCAGCAAAACTCGTCGGGGTAAATTCCAAATCAAACGGAAGTCTCGGCGGGACCGCATGCAAGCAAAGTTGCAAGCCATCAAACAGGAATTGCGACGGAGCATGCATCAGCCGATTCCCCAGCAGGGAAGATGGTTGCAGCAGGTCGTCACCGGCTACTTCAACTACCACGCGGTGCCGACAAACAGTTCGACACTGACCGCGTTCCTATTCCACGTTACCAATCTCTGGCGGCGCACGCTGCGGCAGCGGAGCCAGAAAGACTGGACGACTTGGGAGCGGATCAAGCGGTTGGCAGACGACTGGCTTCCGAAGCCGCGAATCCTTCATCCGTGGCCACAAAGTCGCTTCGCCGTTAGACACCCAAGGTGGGAGCCGTATGCCCGAATTGGGCCCGTACGGATCTGTGCGGGGGGCGCGAGGTAACTCGCGTCCCTACCGCGAAAGTGGCCTACCAGCGGTCAAACCGACGCGACTGACCCTTAGCGGACATCAATGATCGGGCGACTTTGACTTAACCTATTAACTCGACCAGAAAGCTTTTGTGTCAGCACATCGATGCTTTTGGTGACAAGGTTTTGAAATGAAGGCTCCCCTCGTACAACTGGCAATGACCACTGTGGCCGCATGTCTTTTGATCGACGCGGTAGCATTCGCTGACGTTCCCTACGCCTTTTCTGATCATCCGTCGCAGGACGGTCGTTGCATCGGCGACCATGGCGTAGGCGACATTGATCGCTCTGAGGAAGCTTGTCTGGCGCAGGTTGGCGAACTGGCCCGGCGCATTGGCCCTGGTCTGCAATTGAAGTTCAGGAACGGAAACACGCGAATTTATCTCAACGAGGAAACGAAGTGTCAGAGCACTGACGCTGAAGGCTGCGTTAAATATCAACTGACTGGCTATTTTCCCGAACACGATCTCCTATTGATCGAAATTGATTATTGGGAAGGTGTGAGTTGGCGGCTTGTATGGGCTGACACGGGTGACGATACGAACATCGTTGCACCTCCGCACTATTCTCCTGACAAGCGCTGGCTGGCGTCCGTTGCCTCGGGACCGGGTCCTTCCGGACCTCCGGACGGAATGGATATAGTTCCAAGTAAGCCAAGCCCCACCCTCAAGGAGTGGCACTATCGCACTCCGGATGACGGGAAGTGGCTCTACGAATTTACTGGTTGGGACGGGAACGCTCGCGTCAATCTTGTTGCGTCATCGTTGGAAGCGCCGCAACGAAGCTCTCCCACCTCCATCGAACGCCGAAAGGGAGATTGGCATCTGAGGGAGCCGCAGTAACACCACGCTCGATGACTTCGGCTTCTGGCCCTCCTGAGACATGCCGAACGGCCGTGACGATGTCCGCGTCCGAGCGAAGACCGGAAGTGCCAACCCGCCGGTGCGAGGTCTCAGTTTGACCCTGGCTGTGCAAAACTCTAAGTTCAATGCGCTTGCGGGTTTGACCGCGAAGACGGTCGTGAGCGAATAACTTGTTCTATCGCCACGTAGCGTCCTGGCGTTTTCACACAGCCAAGACCCACTTCGGACATCTCGGACATCGCGAAGGCGTACACGAGTAAGCTGGGTTGACGCGTCTCAACCCTCGGTCTCCAGCTATTTAATGTGAAATATTTGAGGTGCCGACGCGACCCGCAATAGAATACTACCAGTAATGTATTCTGAATTGTTCCACAATTATCGCTTGTGGTTCTCCATCAAGCCATTAAGCTCAGGAAAATTTTCCGAGCAATTTTTGTAAATGGAGGCAAATCATGGCCCGCATTTATCTGGCTCTGGTGAGTGCCGTACTGTTCCTTACTTGCCAAGGAGCGTCTGCGCAAATTTGCAAACCGGTTGCTGAGCGCACAGGCGAAGTAGGGTGTTGGATCATCGCCAATCAGTCTGTCGGACAACTTAACAAGCCAGAGACCTTTTGGCACCTGGATGTCTACGCGACCCGGGCCGAGGCTGAAGCAGCAAAAACTGTTGGCAGCGCCGTGGTCGAATCTCTTGGAAAGATGTGGCTGCTGACGATTGCAGACAAAGGTTGGCGGTCGTCCGGGGGCGAACGCATTGCTGAGATCGGTCCGCTTCCGATAAGCGCAGGTCAAACCTATTCTGCTCAATACATGGAGGCGATCTTTACGCCGGGGATGGTAGCGCCGGCGCATACGCATGCGGGGCCGGAGGCCTGGTACACGCTGGCGGGAGAGACCTGTCTGGAGACTCCCAGCGGTAAGCAGATCGGGCGGGCGGGTGGCGCACCGGTGATCATACCGGGCGGACCACCGATGCACCTTACGGCCACTGGAACGGAGCAGCGCCGCGCTTTGGTCCTCATTCTTCACGATTCATCAATGCACGCGACTACACCAGAACACGAATGGGTCCCCAAAGGTTTGTGCAAGACTTAGTGGCGGCGCGTCACTTCTGATATTGGCACGTTTCGGACCTGACGGTGCAGTCACCGCATGTCTGTTGTTGGGGGCGAAGCGGAAAACATCTATTCGGGATGAGTATTTCGCATTTTGACCCATCCCGGGCATGGGTCGGTACGCGAGTTTGACTCAAGAGCCGCTATAGCTGCGTCCGAACCAACGGGCGTAAACGGGGTCATTGATCATTCGATCAAGCCGCGCGCGGCGCAATCGCTGAATAAAATCCGGCTTGTCCGTCTGCCCGGCAGGTCCGGCGTGAAGAATGCCAAGCAGCCAGTTTGAGAACTCCTGATACCGCCAGATATCCGGGAGCCGCGAAGCGGTGTAATTGCCGAGGCGATCGCCATTGGCAGTGTCGCCGTAACGTTCACACAGGCCAGCTGCGAGTTCGATCGCGTCCTGAATAGCCATGTTCATGCCCTTCGCACCTGCCGGCGTCACCATATGAGCGGCATCGCCGGCGAGGAATATACGACCCAGCTGCATCGGTTCGCGAACACGAACGCGCAGATCGAGGAAATCCCGCTCGATGAGGTCACCGCGAACCAGCGGTAACTGATCGCGAATAGCCATGCGCTGTTCCAGCTCTGCCCAAATGCGTTCGTCTGGCCAGTCGGCAAGCGTGTCGGTAACAGGCACTTCCAGATAGTATCTTGTCGATGTCGCCGAGCGCCGAAACTGACCCGCGAACCCCCTGGCGTGCAACGCGAAAACGGTGCGGCTTGGCGGGGCAATTGCAGCAATGATTGCAAGCCAACGGAATGGGTGGGCGATCTCGAACGTCTCGAACCCGGCTGCCCGCGCGATCATGCTTCCAGCGCCGTCGCAGGCCACAACAGCTTCGGCCCGGATTGTAACAGGTTCGCCGTTCGTCACGGTAACCGCCCGTACCTCCGCATCCGTCTCGTTTTCCGCGACATCGACGACCTTTACCCCGAAGCGAATTCGACCACCTTTCGCGACCAGCGTATCAGCCCAATCGCCGACAAGCTCTTGCTGCGGGTAGATGTAGTGCCCCCGACCATCATCGCTGGGAGCTCCGTAATCGCAGACAATAACTTCACCGTCGATACGGAATTCGCAGATTCCATTGCGCCCTCCGCGCTCGGTGATGGTATCGGCAAGACCGAAGGGTTGGAGTGCGGCGACGGCGCGTTGCTCAATCAATCCGGCCTTCGTTCGGCTGCGGAGTTCGCCTGACTGCTCACGTTCAAGGATCACGAACGAGATGTTCGACTGGTGAAGGATATGGGCGAGCACCAGCCCGGCGGGACCAGCGCCAACGATACATACCAACGCGGTATCTTTATCCATGTATTCATCCCCAAAGGCGTGAACTGCTGAATCGTCGCGACATAGGTCATCATGATATCAGAAATCCTGAAGTCAGATGTCTGCGTTTGGCGTGCGCCGTGCAAAGGCGGCGCTTTCCAGTGGGTGCAAGCCCCACCCGGCAACCGCTCCAGCCGGAAGCAATCGGAGCAGTCATGGAGGTAACGAAGTGGCTGAAGCCTTCGATTAGCGTGTCACGAATTGGTGACAGTGCGAGTGTGCAGGCCGCAACGCGAGTGAACGTCGAGCAAGCCTCGAAAAGGAAGATGTGTAGGCCGATCCGACTGCCATATCGGGGAAGGCTGAAACAGCTGGGCGAGTTGAGCGAAGAGTACGACCAGTTGCTACACC
>NZ_JYMU01000027.1:0-127283 GCF_000938235.1 Bradyrhizobium sp. LTSPM299 | reverse complement strand
TACGCAAGAAGCGCGTAATCCGCATCTCGCCCGCGCGATTGCCTCCCACGCGACGCACACTAATACCGGATTGCCCGACACTGACCAAACGGGCCAGCAAGCCGGCCCCCCTTTTTCCAGGCGCCGGTCGCCAAACCGTCCCAAACCGCCTTCCATGCCTGTTCCCCGAATGTTGCGGGGCCATCATCGATTCAGAGAATGGGACGCTCCGCAAGGGCGCGTCTGGAGATGTGTGCATATCGTAGGGCTCGACCGGGCGATCCAGTACGCGTGGCTTCTCGATTCAATCGCACCGCCTCTGGAATACTGGATCCCGCTTTCGCGGGGATGACGAGTGAAGGCGCGGCTCGCCGTTGTGCACTACGCCGGTGGCTGGAAACTCTGCAGCGCGCGCGCCTTGTAATCGTAGAGCTTGCCGGTCTCGGTCCACGCGGGAGAACACATCGGCAGGATGAATTCGGCGGCTTGATCGGGCGTGTCGAGCGTCATCGGGTCTTCGCCGGGAAACACCGTGGCGCGCATCCTGGTGCGGATCGGGCCGGGGCTGAACAGATTGACGCGCAGGCTGGTGTTGGCGGTCTCGTTGGCCCAGGAGCGCACCAGCGCGTCGAGCGCGGCCTTCGAGGCGGCGTAGGGGCCCTGATAGGCATTGGCCTTGTGGGCGGCACCCGAGGTGACGAACACCGCGCGGCCGGAATCGGACTGCCGCAGCAGAGGATCCATGCAGCGGATCAGCTGGAAGTTCGCGGTGACGTTGACCGCGAACACGTCGTTCCACGGCTTCAGTTCGATATGGCCGAGCGGCGAGGAAGGGCCGGCAACACCGGCATTGCCGACGAGGATATCGAGCTTGCCATGGCGCTCGTGCAGCGCCAGGCCGAGCCGGGCGATGCCCTCATAGTCGGTGAGGGTGAGCGGCACCAGCGTGGCGCTGCCGCCGTCCTTGCGGATCTCGTCGTCGAGCTCTTCCAGCCCGCCCTGCGTGCGCGCCACTGCCACGACATGTGCGCCGGCCCTGGCGAGCGCGACCGCAGTGGCATAGCCGATCCCGCGCGAGGCGCCGGTCACGAGGGCGATACGGGAGGCGAGGGGTTTTGTCATGATCTGTTTGTCCGCGTGTTTGCGGCGGTATTACAGACAGAAATGGCCGGGACAAGCCCGGCCATGACAGAAAAAGGTACCGTCATTCCGGGATGGCCCGTAGGGCCAGACCCGGAATCTCGAGATTTAGGGCACGAAGGCAAACAACTTCGAGATCCCCCGATGCGCAATTGCGCATCTGAGGTTCGCGCTCTGCGCGCCCCGGGATGACGCTTCGCGTCAGCTAGCCTCCGCCAGCAGCGACAATTGCCGCGGCTGCGGTTCGCTCTCGCTCTGATCGGTGAGGTGGGTCGGGTAGGCGCCGGTGAAGCAATGGTCGGCGAATTTCGGATTCGCCGGATCGCGGCCGGGATAGCCCATCGCGCGGTACATGCCGTCGATCGACAGGAAGGCGAGCGAGTCGGCGCCGATGATCTCGCGCATCTCCTCGACCGTATGCGTCGCGGCCAAGAGGCCGCCGCGGTCGGGCAGGTCGATGCCGTAATAATCGGGGTAGAGGATCGGCGGCGAGGCGAGACGGAAGTGGACCTCGCGGGCGCCGGCGTCGCGCATCATCCGCACGATCTTCATCGACGTGGTGCCGCGCACCAGTGAGTCGTCGATCAGGATGATCCGCTTGCCTTCGATCGCGGCGCGGTTGGCCGAATGCTTCATCCGCACGCCGAGCTCGCGCACGCTCTGGGTCGGCTGGATGAAGGTACGGCCGACATAGTGATTTCTGATGATGCCGAGCTCGAACGGCACGCCGGAGAACTGGCTGTAGCCGACCGCGGCGGGCACGCCGGAATCTGGCACCGGCACCACGACATCGACCTCGGGATGGCTCTCGCGCGCGAGCTGCGCGCCGAAGGCCTTCCGCACATCATAGACCGAGCGGCCGCCGACGATGGAATCCGGCCGCGAGAAATAGATGTATTCGAAGATGCAGGGCCGCGGCGGCATCGGCGGGAACGGCTTGTGGCTGTGCGCGCCGGTCTCGTCGAACACGATGATCTCGCCGGGCTCAATGTCGCGGACATATTTGGCGCCGATCATGTCGAGCGCGCAGGTCTCCGAGGTCAGGATCGGGCGGCCGTCGAGATCGCCGAGCACCAAGGGCCGGATGCCGAGCGGGTCGCGCGCGCCGACCAGCTTCTTGTTGGTCAGCGCCACCAGCGCATAGGCGCCTTCGATCGCGCGCAGCGCCTCGATGAAGCGGTCGATGAAACGGGAGCGCTTGGACTGCGCCACCAGATGCAGGATCACCTCGGTGTCGGAGGTCGACTGCATCATCGCGCCGCCCTTGACGAGCTCGCGGCGTAAGGTCAGGCCATTGGAGAGGTTGCCGTTATGGCCGACCGCGAAACCGCCGGCATTGAGCTCGGCGAACAGCGGCTGCACGTTGCGCAGGATGGTCGCGCCGGTCGTGGAGTAGCGGACATGGCCGACCGCGGCAGTGCCGGGCAGGCGCTCGATCACCTCGCGGCGGGAAAAGGTGTCGCCGACCAGGCCGAGGCGGCGCTCGGAGTGGAAGCGGCTGCCATCGAAGGAGACGATGCCGGCGGCTTCCTGGCCGCGGTGCTGAAGGGCGTGCAGGCCGAGCGCCGTGATCGCGGCAGCTTCGGAATGGTCGAAGATGCCGAACACGCCGCATTCCTCGCGGAGCGTGTCGCCATCCAGATCGAGGTCCAGGTCAGGGTTCAGGTCGCGGTGTCGGAGATCATCCCGCAATTCGATCGGGCCGAGGTCGAGGTCCTGTTGGTCGGCGTGATCTGAACTGGTTTGCATCTCGTTCATCGCCTCTCGTTAGGGCCCGAAAGTCACTTTAGCCCAAAAGCTATTGGCCCGCGGGTTTCTCGATCAGCTTTTTAAGGCTGTCGCGGGCAGGTTTGGTATAGCCGTCGCCCGACGCAGGCGCCGCCTGATCGGTATCAGCAGAATCATCGTCCGGCTTATTCTTTTTGAATTTCTTTAAGATGGTGTTCTCGGGGTCGTCAGGCAAGAGCGCCAGCAGCCATTCCCCGGTTCCCTGCAGCACCACCCGGGACTTCGCCCCGGTCACCCAGTCGGGCCGCTGCTTGTCCGGAACCAGCCAGACGAAGAACTGATAGGCCACGACGACGATCAGCAGGCCACGGGCGAGGCCGAACAGGAAGCCCAGGGTGCGGTCGAGCGCGCCGATCCGGGAATCCAGGATCATGTCGGAGATCCGCACCGTGATGATGGAGACCACGATCAGTGTGCCGATGAAGACGCCGGCCACCACGACCGCGGCCGCGATCGTGTCGTTATTGAAGTAAGTCTTGGCGGTCGGCAGCAGCTTCGAGAAAGCATACAGCGTGACCAGCGCCGCGGCGCCCCAAGCCGCGATCGACAGGATCTCGCGCATGAAGCCGCGCACCATGGCAAGCAGGCCCGAGATCAGCATCACCCCGAGCAGGACGAGATCAAGTATCGTTATCGGCATCGGCTGGTCAGGTCCGCTGGTACGTTCTGGGTACGCTGTTTTCTGAGCACGCTGTCTAAAAGCACTCGCGAATCGGCAAACTCGGTGCCGTCCTAACTGAGGGGGATCGGGCCCATCCGGCAAGGCCGGTAGGCAACCTTTCCCGCGCGCCGGATGTATAGCGGCGGAGGGCTGATACGTCACGCCGCTTTAGCTGGTCTCGCGACGGAATCGGGCCGGTGTGGCATTTTTCTCAACCGCTTCAGGGTCCCGCTGGGCGCCCGGGTCGCCTCTTGGCGTACCTCGGCCCCGTGGCGTCCCGAGCGCGGCGATTTCGGCGACCAGAGTGGTCAGATTGCCGACGCTGTTGAGGGTCAGCCCGGCGTCGCCGCCGACGTCGCCACGGGCCGATTCGGGCAGGATGGCGCGGCCGAAGCCGAGCTTGGCGGCCTCCTTCAGCCGCGCCGAGGTCTGTGCCACCGGGCGGACCGCGCCTGAGAGCGAAATCTCGCCGAAATAGACCGCATCGGTCGGCAATGGCGCGTTCACCAGCGACGACACCAGAGCCGCGGCCGCCGCCATGTCGGCGGCGGGCTCCTGGATGCGCAGCCCGCCGGCGACATTGAGGTAGACGTCGTGCCCGGACAGTTTGACCCCGCAATGGGCCTCCAGCACCGCCAGCACCATCGACAGCCGGCTCGGGTCCCAACCGACCACGGCGCGGCGGGGCGTGCCGAGCGAGGTCGGCGCCACCAAGGCCTGCAATTCGACCAGCACGGGACGGGTGCCCTCGATGCCGGCAAACACCGCCGTGCCGGGGCTGCCGAGATCGCGCTCGGACAGGAACAATTCGGAGGGGTTGGTGACCTCGCGCAAGCCGAGCCCCGTCATCTCGAACACGCCGATCTCATCGGTGGCGCCAAAGCGGTTCTTCGCCGCGCGCAGGATGCGGAATTGCTGCGAGCCTTCGCCCTCGAACGACAGCACCGCATCGACCATGTGCTCGACCACGCGGGGGCCGGCGATCTGGCCGTCTTTTGTCACATGGCCAACCAGGATGATCGTAGCGCCGGATTTCTTGGCAAACCGAATGAGGGCCTGCGCCGCGGCGCGGACCTGGGTCACCGTGCCCGGTGCTGACTCCACCGTGTCGGTCCACATCGTCTGGATCGAATCGATCACGATCAGGCGCGGCACGGCGCCTTCCGACAGCGTCGAGATGATGTCCTCGACCGAGGTCTCCGACGCCAATTGGACGGGCGCATCCGCCAGCCCGAGCCGCTCGGCGCGGAGCCGCACCTGCGCCACCGCCTCTTCGCCGGAGATGTAGACCGCGCGATGCCCGGCGCGCGCCATCATGCTGGTCGCCTGGGTCAAGAGCGTCGATTTGCCGATGCCGGGATCGCCGCCGACCAAGAGCACCGAGCCGCGCACAAAACCGCCGCCGGTGACGCGATCGAGCTCGGCCATGCCGGAGGAGGTGCGCGGGGCATCCTGGCTTTTGCCGGTCAGGCTTTCGAGCGCGAATGTCCGCCCCTTGCGCTTGGAGCGGATCGAGACCGGCATCGAAGTCGCGCCAGTCGTGTCCTCCTCGGCCAGCGTATTCCACTCGCCGCAGGACTCGCACTTGCCCTGCCAGCGATTATACGCCGCGCCGCAGTTCTGGCAGACAAAGGAGAGGGTCGATTTGGCCATTACTGCTCAATGCAATGAAGAACAAATATAGAACATTTGTGCTGGTCTGTCCAGTCGGATCATGACTTTGCGATTCCGTCCGCCAGCGACGCCGCGAGGTTTCGCCCCTCAGAACATTTCTCGGCGACGCGAGGAAGGTTTGAGTCATTCCACGCGCTATTTCAAAACGCGAACTGCGATCGACGGGGCGGGCCAAAGCTGCAGCCGGTAGTGATCGTCGCCCTCCAGGCCATTCACCGATAGCCTGTCGAGTGCGCCGTACGAGACGCGCACCCGGTAGGTGCCCGGCGAGACCTCGATGCGCATCGCATCGGGGAAGTAATCGGTGCAACGGGCGATCACGATACGCCCGGATGTAATGTCGAGGCAGGCTTCGACGACGTGGTCCCATTCAGCGAAATCGTCGACCGGCTCGCCGTCGAGAATCGTCACCGAGACCGGAACATGCATGTTGCGCACGGTGCCGATCCCGACCATCCCTGGTGCCATCGCGAGCAACCGGTCAACCGCTTCCTCCGTCCATGCCTCGGATAGGTCGCCGGATGCAGGTTCGTCCTGAATGTAGAACTGGAAGTAGTCGGCAAACAGCGAGAGTTCGAATGACGTCATTATCGGGCGCCCTGTCGGCCGGTGCCAGACGAGCATACCACGGCTCGCCCCGCATGACACGGTTGGCGCCCCGGCATGGATGTCCGCGGACGCATCGATCGGGTAGAATTGCCGCTCCCGTTCGAAGGCAATTTCAATGGCCATTCTTGCTGCCCGTCTTGTCCGCATCTGCATCGCGGTCGCCCTGGTTTCGGCGGTCTGTGCGCCTCACGCCAGCGTACTTGCGGCGTCGCCTAGGCCCGACAGCGTGTCGCTCACGGAGTCGACGATCAGCTGGAGCACCGTCAAATACGCAACCACGGCGGACAACGGATTCGTCGACGGCTCGCTCGACAAGACTGTCATCGTCGACCGAACCTTCCGCACCCAGGTGCTCGAGAACCGCTATCTGAAGGTGACGCTGGTGCCTGAATTCGGCGGGCGCATCCTGTCGATCGTGTACAAGCCGACCGGTCACGAACAGCTCTATCGCACCGAGGTGGGCGTGCCCTACGGGATGAAGGCCGGCAATTTCTATTACGACTGGCTGATGGTCTACGGCGGCATTTTTCCGACCTTTCCGGATCCCGAGCACGGCCGGACCTGGCTGAAGCCGTGGGAGTTCCGGGTGGTGAAGCAGACAGAAACCGAGGTGACGGTGGCGATGTCGCTGAAGGACGACTTTGCCTATTCCGCGGCACCGAAGCGTTTCACCGGCGAGACCGGCATCGAGGCGACCACCTATGTCACGCTGAAAGCCGATCGCGCCGCGGTCGATGCGCGCGTGGTGCTCAGAAATACCCAGGCCAAGCCGATCGATTACGAATACTGGACCTGCGCGACGCTGGCGCCGGGCTCCGATCCGCAGCATCCGAGGACCACCGCCGCCGCCGAGATCATCGCGCCGGTTACGACCTACACCACGCCTGTATGGTCGGCGAACATTGCCGAGGGCGACGCCCGCACGGGTCCGGACACCCATCGTTTCGAAAAGCTGCGTGACTTCAAAAACTGGCCGACGATGGGCATCGCCTATGCCGTGCCCGACATGCAGGGCGGAAACTTCTGGGGCGTGATCAACCACGACAATGAAGAGGGCATCATCCGCGTCGCCGACAATCATGTGACTCGCGGATTGAAGATGTGGACGTGGGGATTTCCCTCGTTCACCAACGAAGCCGATGCCCGCAAGGCGCCGACCGAAGCGCAGCCTTACGTCGAGTTGTGGGCCGGCGTGTCCGACCAGTTCTTCCACCCCGCGCACCTTGCCGCGCTCGGCGAAGTGTCGGTTACGGAAACCTACAGCCCGACCGTCGGCATGAGCAACGTGACCCAGGCCAACGAGAACATCCTGGTCAATTTCTCGGCGGACGCATCCCACGCAAACCTCCAGTTCTTCAGCATCGCGCCGGCCGCGCCGTTGCGGATCACGCTGAAGCGCGGCGATGCCGTAGTGTTCGACGAGATCGTGGCCGCCGACCCGAAGAACGGAAATCATCTGTCGGCGACACTTCCCTCCGGCGGCAGCGGCGATCAGGTGCGGCTGACGATCCGCAGCGCTGATGGCAAGGAACTGATCGCGGCCGAGGCGACAATCAAATAGATTGCCAGCTAGGACGTTGTCGCCGACCACAACAGCGACGCGCCCGCCAACAGCATGATGCCGTCCATCAACAGCCGGAACATTTCGGGCTTGAGGTGCAGCACGAAGCGCTTGGCGATGAAGGCGCCCGACATCAGTGAGGCGCCGGCGATCAGGCCTTTGAGCGCGACGTCCGATGTCAGCGCGCCGAAGCGCTCGAAGGTGACGGACTTGCTGAGATAGAGCCCGAGCGAACTCGCAGCTTCGGTGGCGAGGAACGCGCCCTTGGTGAGGCCGTAGAACAGAAACAGCGGCACGCTGAGCGGACCGGTCGAGACCACGATTCCGGTGAGATAGCCGATCACGGCGCCGCCGATCGCCAAATGCCAGAGCTTGGCTTTCAATTCATGCCGCGCAAGCCAGTGCCGCACCGGCACCATCGCGATCAGGAACACACCGATCGCGACGTCGACCGCATGCGAGGGCAGCGCCAGCAGCGTCCGTGCGCCCAGCGCCGCAGCAGGGATTCCGGTGACGGAGTAGGCGGCGCAGGCGCGCCAGTCGACCTCGCGCCACCAGGCCAGGATACGCGAGAGGTTGGCCATCACGGCTGCGACCGCCATGATCGGCACGGCCTGCTTCGGCCCGTACTGATAGACCAGCACCGGCATCAGCATGATCGACGAGCCGGTGCCGACTATTCCTGAAATGGTGCCGGCGATCAGGCCGACGATGAGGACGAAGAGAAAGCCCACGCGCGTGCTCCCGGACCGGATTGCCCCCGCCACATCTACCGCTGTCATCGCCCGCCAACGGGTCGCGCGAATGCGCGCCCGATGACAGGCTCCGGCGGGCGACCCAGTATGCCGCGGCCTCTCGGCTCAAGCACAGCCGCCTCTGGAATACCGGATCACCCGCATGCGCGGTGATGACACCGAATCTAGAACAAGACGAAGTATCTAGAGCAAGATGAAGTCGGGTTGAATCGGTCTTGCCGCAGACTGGCTGCACCTCTTCCGCTTGCGGGGGCCGCGCCTGCAGGATTTCGGAATATTCGAATAATATCGCTGATTTGCCTGACGTGTCAAGTCGCCAGGTCGAAGGCCGTCCGCCGCCGGTTACTTTGCATGGGGTTGTTTTCGATATTTTGGCAACACGCCCCCTCATCTCTGGCTAGACGAAGCCGCGCGCCTCACATTCCCTGTCTTCCGCCCATCACCTCAACACCACCCACGCCGGCGCGTGGTCGCTGGCACCATCTTCGCCGCGGATATCGCGGTCGACGCCGGCTTTCACCAACCGCTCAGCCACCGCCGGGCTGAGCAGCAGATGATCGAGCCGCAGGCCGGCATCGCGCGGCCAGCGATTGCGCTTGTAGTCCCAGAAGGTGAACATCGGCTGCGTCGGATGCAGTGTGCGGATCGCATCGCACCAGCCCTGATCGACCAGCGCCTTGAACGCGGCGCGGGTTTTCGGCTGGATCAGCGCATCCTTGTCCCAGGAGCGCGTCGGATAGATGTCGAGCGCGGTGGGCGCGACATTGTAGTCGCCGGCGAGCACGACCGGGACGTCCTGCTTGAGCAGTTTTGCCGCGTGCGCGCGCAGCCGCTTGAACCAGGCGAGCTTGTACTCGAACTTCGGTCCAGGCTGCGGATTGCCGTTCGGCAGATAGAGACTGGTGACGACGATGCCGCGCACCGCGGCTTCGATGTAGCGCGCCTCGTGGTCGTCGCGGTCGCCGGGCAGGGCGGTGCGGATCAAGACCGGCTCGGCCTTGCGCGCGAGGATGGCGACCCCGTTCCAGGTCTTCTGTCCGCACCACACCGCGCCGTAGCCGGCCTTTTCAATTGCGGCCAACGGAAACTCGGCATCGGAGGCCTTGAGCTCCTGCAGGCTGACGACATCGGGCTTCGCCGCGCGCAGCCAGCGCAGCAGGTTCGGCAGCCGGCGGTTGATATTGTTGATGTTGAAGGTCGCGATCTTCATGGCAATGGACGATCGCGCGCTCGCGTGCGGTCAGCTCGAGGCCGGCATTTGCTCGGGCAAAGGTGGCGGTGCGGCCGGCGCAGCGCCCGTCTCGTCCTTTGCGATAGCGTCGGCCTTTACGGCGACGGCATTGCCGCCCTTGTAGATCCGCAGGAAGCGGCGGCCGAGGCTGGTCAGCACCTCATAGCCGATCGTGCCGAAATGATGCGCGACCTCGTCGACGGTGATGCCTTCGCCGATCAGCGTCACCATGTGGCCGCGCCGAACGGCATTCTTGTCGAGATCGGTGATGTCGACCGCGATCAAATCCATCGAGATCCGGCCTGCGATCGGGCAGCGCTTGCCGGCGGCCACGACCTCGGCGCCGCGGGTGCCGTCATTGGCGCTGGCCGCGCGGAAATAGCCGTCGGCATAGCCGGCCGCGACGATGGCGAGGCGGGTCGGCCGCCGCGCGGTCCAGGTGCCGCCATAGCCGACGGTCTCGCCGCGGTCGATGTTGCGGATCTGGATGATGCGCGCCTTGAGGTCGACCACAGGCTGCATCGGATTGTCGGCCTCTGGCGTCGGGTTGACGCCGTAGAGCGCGCAGCCCGGCCGCACCAGCTCGAACTGGAACTGGCCGCCGAGGAAGACGCCGGAGGAGTTTGCCAGCGACGCCGGCACGCCGGTGAACAGGCTCGCGATCTCGCGGAACGCCGACAGCTGTTTTGCATTGGCGGGATTGTTGAGCGCCTCGGCGGAGACGAGGTGGCTCATGACCAGCGTGATGCCGTGGTCGCCGGCATTGATGCGCGGGATGATGCCCTGGGCTTCGGTGACTGTCAGTCCGAGCCGGTTCATGCCGGTGTCGATATGGATGGCGGCGCCGCCGGACCAACCGGAGCGGCGGCAGAACACGTCCCATTCGGCGAGCTCGTTGAGATCGCCGATCACTGGCTTGCAGTCGATCTTGGCGTGGGCGTCGCCGGAATTCTGGAAGAATCCGCCGAGCGAATAGAGCGTTGCGGCCGGGGCGGCCGCGCGAACAACCGCGGCTTCCTCGACATTGGCAACAAAGAAGGTCTTGCAGCCGGCATTGGCAAGCGCGCGGGCGACCTGCTCGGCGCCGCAGCCATAGGCGTTGGCCTTGACCACGGCGGCGCATTCGGCCGGTACCGCGGTCTTCTCGAGCTTGCGCCAATTGGCGATGATGGCGTCGAGGTCGACGGTCAGGATGCCGGTGGCGGTCGGATGGGCCGCCAGCAAATTGGCTTCGGGGGTCAGCTGCGATTTCGCGTCGGTCACGATGTTCATGCGGCAGTTGTACCCGCCGGGCTAGCGGTGTTCAACCGCGTCGCTCCGCTGGAGCCCTTTCCATTCCGATGGAATCGGAATGGGGCTCTAGATTCTTGTTTTGACGCGTTTTCTTCACGCGAACCGGTATCCACTTCGCTCGAAAACGCTTTAGTAGGAGGGGCGATCCGGAACCAGTCCATCCGATGCAAGGTCGCCGAAGCGGGTGACGCTGGCCTCGAAGTGCAGTTCGACCGTGCCTGTCGGGCCGTGGCGCTGCTTGCCGATGATGACTTCGGCCTTGCCGAGCGCTCGCTCCATTTCAAGTTGCCAGGTCGCGTGCTCCGCGGTGCCGGGTCGCGGCTCCTTGTTGGCGAGATAATATTCCTCGCGGTACACGAACATCACGACGTCGGCGTCCTGCTCGATCGAACCGGATTCACGCAAATCCGAGAGCTGCGGCCGCTTGTCCTCGCGATTTTCGACCTGACGCGAGAGCTGCGACAGCGCGATGATCGGGACGTTCAATTCCTTGGCCAGCGCCTTCAAATTGGTGGTGATCTCGGTGATTTCCTGCACGCGGTTTTCGTTGCCGCGCTTGTTGGAGCCCTGCAACAGCTGAATGTAGTCGATCACGATCAGATCGAGGCCCTTCTGGCGCTTGAGGCGACGGGCGCGCGCGGTCAGCTGCGAGATCGAGAGACCGCCGGTTTCGTCGACATAAAAGGGCAGCGACTGCAGCTCGATCGAGCAGTCGCGGATCTTCTCGAAGTCCAGTTCGCTGATGCCGCCGCGGCGGATCGAGCTCGAGGGGATGCCGGTGCGTTCGGCCAGAATACGGGTGGCGAGCTGCTCGCCGCTCATTTCGCAGGAGAAGAAGCCGACCGAGCCGCCGTTGATCGCCTTGGTAGTGCCGTCCGCCTGCACCTCGCCCTGATAAGCTCTGGCGATGTTGTAGGCGATGTTGGTGGCGAGCGAGGTCTTGCCCATGCCGGGACGGCCGGCGAGGATGATGAGGTCGGAGGACTGCAATCCGCCCATCTTGGTGTCGAGGTCGCGCAGGCCGGTCGAAATTCCCGACAATTTGCCGTCGCGCTGGAACGCTTTCGCCGCCATGTCGACGGCAACCGTGAGTGCCTGCGAGAAGCGCTGGAAGCCGCCGTCATAGCGGCCGGTCTCGGCAAGGCCATAGAGCTGGCGTTCGGCGTCCTCGATCTGCGCGCGCGGGGCAAAATCGACCGGAGCGTCGAAGGCGACGTTGACGATGTCCTCGCCGATTTTTATCAGGTCGCGGCGCAGGCTGAGGTCGTAGACGGTACGGCCGTAGTCCTGCGCGTTGATGATGGTGGTGGCTTCGGCGGCGAGGCGGGCGAGGTATTGGCTGACCGTCATGCCGCCGATGTCGGTATCCGCCGGCAGGAAGGTCTTCAGCGTCACCGGGGTTGCCACCTTGCCCATCTTGATCAGCGAGCTTGCGGTCTCGTAGATCGTCTGGTGCAGCGGCTCGAAGAAGTGTTTCCCCTCCAGGAAGTCGGAGACCCGGTAGAAGGCGTCATTGTTGACCAGTATCGCGCCCAGAAGGCTCTGTTCCGCTTCGATGTTGTGCGGCGCACTGCGAAAGGCCGGTGTTCCGGCGTCGGGTGCAAGCTTGTGGACGTTCGAATCAATCAAGGCCATGGACGAGCTTATTCTTCTGATTTCGTCGTTACTGAGATTTTCAGATTTGGATTTTCGGAGTTGGGCCGGGGATCAAGCGCCAGCCCGGCACGAAGCGAAAGGACGGATGTGCCTTATGCACGATTCACACAACGTGTTGTACGAATCGCGCAAGCCCCGATGCATTCCGCTTGACGGGGTTTGGTCCAAAACCGGCCGGACCGCGGCCAATCAGCAACGTTGATGGAAAATGTGCGACGCGCCCTGAACCTTTTCGCGCGCTGGGCCCACAGAAAGGCGAGGGGGCGGTTCGCGCCGCGTCCTCAGACCAGGATGAGGAATGCGAGTGCGATCAACGCGGCGGCAACGCCGGTTGCGATCAAGACGTAATCGGTCGCGATATCGCGCTGTGGGTCCAACATCGACTGGTGCGTTTCTGGGGCCATTCCGGACCACTACGACAGACCGGACGTGGCCTCTGTGAAGCAGATCACACCGGCCGCATTTTCTTTGCGGCAGGCTCTCGGGAACTCCCGGATGACTTCCGGGTTGATCCCGCCCAGGTGAGATACGGTGACAATGGCTCGAGAGTTTCAGACATCGCAGTTTCAGGTCGCCCGGGCGGACAGCGTCGACCGGCGCTGGCTATCGACGCTGATCGGCGCCATGGAGCAGGCCGGCCGTCCGGACCTCCGGAACGTTCCCTGCGATCCCAAGGTGATATCCACCGTGACGGCGCACCTGGCGCGGCCGGCAACGGCCTTCGCCCATTGCGGCTCAGCTTACAGCCTCCGGAACTAGACTGCTTTCGAGCGAATCCGCCGGATCTACTCGCCGGCGAGTTGCAGTCGCGGCTGGGCAGCCTTCTGTTCCCTGGCGCGCAGCCTTGCTTCCTCGTGCATGATATAGTCACGGGTCATCGGCACAACGCCCTGGCGTTTGGTGAGTTGGAGCTGGAAGTTCATCAAGTTCTGTACCCGGAACGACATTTCCGACCCAGCAAGATAGAATTCCCACATCCGGGCAAAGCGCTCATCATAGAGTCGGACGGCCTCCTCGCGCCGTGCCATGAACCGCTCGCGCCATGCCTTCAGCGTCTCGGCATAGTGCAGCCGCAGGATCTCCATGTCGCAGACCAGAAGGCCCGCCTGCTCGATTGCGGGCATGACTTCCGAGAGCGCCGGAATATAGCCGCCGGGGAAGATGTATTTCCGGATCCAGGGGCTGGTGACGTCGGGCCCGGTCGAGCGGCCGATCGAATGCAGCATCATGACACCGTCATCGCTCAGGAGTTCGGCGCAGCGCTTGAAGAAGGTTTCGTAGAAGGCGACCCCGACATGCTCGAACATGCCGACCGAGACGATGCGGTCGAACGGGCCGGGGGTGTCGCGGTAGTCCTGCAGCAGGAAGCGCGCCGACTGCCCCAGATTTCGCTCGGCCGCGCGCGCGTTGGAAATCTGCAATTGCTCGGTCGACAGCGTGACGCCGGTGACGTCAGCCCCGGTCATCTCTGCGAGATAGATTCCAAGCCCGCCCCAGCCGGAGCCGATGTCGAGGATGCGGTCGCCGGGCCGGACCAGGAGTTTCGCGGCGAGGTGACGCTTCTTGGCGAGTTGGGCGTCGTCCAGCGTCGCGTCGGGCGTCTCGAAATAGGCGCAGCTGTATTGCTTGTCGGCGTCGAGGAAAAGCGAGTAGAGGCGGCCATCGAGATCGTAGTGACGGGCGACATTGTCCCTGGATTTGCCGCGCAGATTGAGCTGCTGGGCGCGCCGTCCGAGGAAGCGCAGCCAGGCTTGCAGCCGGGCAAAGTTCGGCAGCATTTTTGCCTGACCCATCAGGATCGCCAGCGCATCCGCGATGGTGCCTTGCTCCATCACGAACGTGCCGTCCATGAAGGCTTCGCCGAGATAGAGCTCGGGATCGAGCAGGATGCGCCTTTCGGCCGAATTGGTCAGGAAACGAGCGGCAACCGGAGTGCCGCTGCCGTCGCCGCAGGTGAATTTCATCCCGCTGGCGGTCGTGAACGTCACCGAACCGCGGCGGATGAATCGCCCCAGAAAATATCGCAACAATCGGTCCATCGAAGCACCAACGGAACGGCAAGCTGCTTGCGCCTGACACCCCTGGAATTGTTCGTTTCAGCGTGTCCCCGTCAGAAAGATAGTCGGCGTTTTCGAATGCACTATTGCGTTGTCGTCAAAGCCGATATTCCGAAATGTGACAATCACGTGGATGCGTCATAGATGCGCTTCCATTCGCATCATAATCGGCTAAAAGGTGGCCGCCGCCGCCCGTCCATGATGCGGGGCGGTATTTTTCCTGATTCTGGAGACCTAGGAATGTCGAGCCGAGCCCTCAGCCTGGCCACGGTGATGCTTCTGATTGGCTGCCTGTCGGCAGGATCGGCGCACGCGCAAAACCTCGAGGCCGGCAAGAGCCCCTCCCAGATTTTTTCGAACACGTGCACGGCCTGTCACAAGAGCCCGCGCGGCCTGCTGAAAACGGTGCCGGCCTCGTCGCTGCCGGGCTTCCTGCGCCAGCACTATACGACGTCGAGCGACATGGCCGGCGTGCTGTCGTCCTATCTGATCTCGAATGGTGCGAACGATCAGCGCTACCAGGCCAAGGATCCGCCCAAAGGAACGAAGGGCGCCGGGAAGGATGCCGGGCAGGACGCCAAGCAATCGGCTTCGCCGGAGCAGGCCGAGCGCCCGGGCCGTCGGCAGCATCCGGCCGCGGCGCCGCAGGAGGCGGTCAAGCCTGACGCGGATGGGCTGACGCAGCAGGGCGAGGCCCACCCTGGCCACAAGGGCAAGCGCCTCGCGCGTCCGAGCGAGCCTGTGGAGGGCGCCAAGCCGGCCGATGGTCAAACGCCGGAAGCCGCAGGTGAGGGCAAGCCATCGCGCCACAAGCTCGGCCGGCGCGGCAAGCCGGTCGAAGAGAAGCCCGACGATGCGGCCAAGGATGCGGCGAAGGGCGAAACACCGAAGGACGATTCCAAGGCCCAGACTGTGAAGGGCGAGGACAAGGGCGAAGCCGAGAAGCCGACGGGCGCCAAATCTTCGTCTGACAAGTCTTCATCTGACAAATCCGATAGCGCCAAGGTGGATGCGCCCAAGGAAGCCGTCGGCAGCGAGCCCGCCCCGCTGCGGTCGGATCCAGTTCCTCCCGTCACGCCGGCTCCTCCGGCCGCAACCGCGGCTCCTGCTGCGTCGTCGTCGCCGGCTCCCGCTGCCGCGCCTCAGCCGGCTGCGGCCGCGCCGCCCGTGCCGGCGCCAGCGCCGCCTCCGGTGACGGCCGCCGCGCCACCCCCATCGCCTGCCGCCACGCCGGCCGGGCCGCCGGAACCCCCGATCTCAAGGTAATCAGCCAATGCCGAGCCATCAGGGCCAACGCTTGACGTCAATTAGAGTAAAACTCTAGAGTAATGATCTAGGCGGGAGACGAGCCGAGTGATGAGCCGGGTGACCACAGCGCGCGAGGATCTGTTGGCGGCGGGGCTCGCGGTGTTCGACCAGGATGGATTCGAAGGGGCGACGGTTGCCGTGATCCGAACCCGGGCGCGCGCGTCCAATGGCAGCTTCTTCCATTTCTTCGCGTCGAAGAAGGATCTCGCCGGAACCCTGTTCCTCGACATCCTGCAGAGCTACCACGCCGCGATCGTGTCCTCGGTCGACGCGAGATGCGGCGCGCGCGAGGGCGTTGCGCGCCTGATCCACGCGCATCTCGAATGGGTCGTGACCAACAGGCGCGAGGCGCGCTTCCTGTTCGAGATTTCGCGCAGCGAATGGAGCGACGAGGTGCGCGGCGCCCAGCGCGCCGAGAATTCGCGGCTCGCCGAAGGGATCGAACGCTGGCGGGCGCCGCTGCTGGCGCGCGGCGAATTGCTGCCGATGAGCGCGATCCTGTTTTTCAGTCAGATCATCGGGCCGGCGCAGATCTTCTGCCGCGCCTATCTGTCGGGCCGCGATCGCAGCGATCCGCGCGACCAGGTCGAGACGCTGATTGCCTGCGCAATCCGCGCGGTGGTGGCGCCGGGTGCACAGGGACAAGCAGGAGGGGTGTCATGACTGAAACAGATCCGGACTTTGCGCCGATCGCGACACGGATTCGCAACAATGTCGGCCGGCAGGGCTTCATGGGCCATGTCGGCGCCGAATTGGCGGAGTTGTCGCGCGGCGCCTGTACGCTCGCGGTCGATCGGCGGCCCGAGCTGTTGCAGCAGCACGGGCTGTTTCACGGCGGGGTGACGGCGTTTCTCGTCGACAACGCCACCACGATCGCGGCCGCGACGTCGCGCGGGCAGCCGGCGCTGACCGCCGAGTTCAAGCTGAACCTGCTGTCGCCGGCCTCAGGCGATCGCCTGATCTGCCGCGCGCGGGTGATCAAGCCGGGACGCCAGGTTGCGGTCGTCGCGGCCGACGTGTTCTGCGTGATCGACGGCAAGGAAAAGCACACCGCGACCGCATTGGCGTCGATCGCGATGCTGGACGACGAGGCGATGGCACGAATCCAAAGCCCGGCCTGATCAGGCCGGGCTTCAGTCGGTCGTACGATGGTGACGCGCTTACTTGTCTTCTTCGGCGGCCGGGGCTGTCTCGGCGTCGTCGTGCTGGGCTTCCGGATCGAAGAATTCGCCGGCGGCGGCGAGCGCCTCGGCGGCGGCGTCCTGGTCTTCCTGGCGGGTCGAGATGTCCTCGCCGCGCTTGATGCGCTCGGCCTCGTCGGCAGAGCGGGCGACCGTCACGGAGATGCTGGTCTCGACTTCGGGGTGGACGGCGATCGTCACCTTCTGCTTGCCGATCACCTTGATCGGCGAGTCCAGCCAGACCTGCGCACGCGAAACCGTGACGCCGTCAGCGGCGAGCGCGTCGGCAATGTCGCGGACCGAGACCGAGCCGAACAGCTGGCCGGATTCGGAGGCCTGGCGGATGATGACGATTTCGCGACCATTGATCTTCTCGGCGACCTTGCTGGCTTCACCCTTGGCCTGGATGTTGTTGGCCTCGAGCTCGGCCTTCATGCCGTCATACTTGGCGCGGTTTGCCTCGGTGGCGCGCAACGCCTTGCCGCGCTTCAGCAAGAAGTTGCGGGCGAACCCGTCCTTGACGCGCACGACTTCGCCCATCTGGCCAAGCTTGGCGACACGTTCCAGCAGAATGACTTCCATTTTCGTTCTCCTTTAGATGTTAAGTTGGATTGAGTGGTTGGATCGAAACTCAGGATGCGGGCAGCGGCGGCGGTCTCGAGCGCAGATAGCGCTGCCGCACTCCGAACAGGGCGTCGGTGATGCCCAGCGCAACGACCGCGACGATCGGCCAGGCGAATACGACGACGACGACATAGGTGCCGGCCAGCCAGAAGCTGCGGCTGGTGAGCGACAGTGTCAGCGTGTGCAGCACGGCGAAGCCGACGAGCGCATAGGCGATCACCAGCGCGGTCGTGACGATCTGGGCCAGCATGGCGATCGTACCGCCGACGAAACAGAGGCCGAGCGCCACCAGCAGCGCGACCAGCGTCATCGGCGGCAGCACGGTGCTTCGGAGTTCCGGCCATGGCCGATGCAGTCGCCCCGAGGTCTGCGTGACCTTGCCCGCGAGCCACAAATTCAGCGTCAGCGTCACCATCGCGACCATCGTTGCGGCGAGCGGCGCGATTATCACCAGCCAATCGACGACCCGTTCGATGTCGCCACTGGGCTGCTCGTCGGCCGCGGTGGCTGCAGTGAAGACCCTGAGGAGGCCGTGTCGCAGCGTGGCGGTGATCGTCTCGGCATCCGAGCCGAGCGTCAGCAGCGCGCCGGTGGTGGTGAGGACGGCAAATGCCGCGATCCAAAGCAGGATGCGGCCGACCGGATACCATTCGATCAGGGGCTGCGCCGGTTCGACGGCTTCGCCGGCGACTGGCCGCCCGAGCAGCGCGAGATGGCCGAGCCACCAACTGGGCAGGGCGACCATCACGGCAAAGGCGATGCAATAGGGGAGCCCGAAGATCGCGCCGAGGCTCGCAGCCGCAGCGATGCCGCCGATGGTGGCGGCAAGCGGTCCCCAGCCGAGCGCTGTCACCATCAGCGGCAGCGGGGCAAGATAGAACAGCAGCAACGAGATCAGCGCGCCCGATACGATCGAGGCGAACATCAGCGCCGACGCAGCGCCGGCCGCAATGGCTATCAGGACTATTGCGATCATCAGCTGTCCCGCTCCTTTCGAGCGGTTAGAGGTACTCTCTCGAGAACCCCAACCATCGGCGACCGGACGACCCGGAAGCCTTATGAAGAGTGGCGGCCGGCGGCGTGTGCCGCCGGCCGTCAAGGATTAGCGAATGACGTAGGGCAAGAGGCCGAGGAAACGCGAGCGCTTGATGGCGCGGGCGAGTTCACGCTGCTTCTTGGCCGAGACGGCCGTGATGCGGCTCGGCACGATCTTGCCGCGCTCCGAGACGTAACGCATCAGGAGCTTGGAGTCCTTGTAGTCGATCTTCGGCGCATTCGCGCCGGTGAACGGGCAGGACTTGCGACGACGGAAAAATGGGCGGCGGGCGCCAGCTTCAGCCATGATTCTTTACTCCTCGGTCGCTGCTGGTTCTTCATCGCGCGGACGGCGCGGGCCACGATCGCCGCGGAAGCCGCCGCCATCGCGATCACGATCACCACGGAAACCACCTTCGCGGTCGCCACGGAATCCGCCGCCGCGATCATCGCGCTCGCGGTCACGGTCGGCCTTGCGCATCATCGCCGACGGGCCTTCCTCGTGCTCTTCGACGCGCACGGTGAGATAGCGGATGACGTCTTCGCTGATCCGCTCCTGGCGCTCGATCTCGGTGACGACAGCCGACGGTGCGTCGATGTTCATCAGCACGAAATGCGCCTTGCGGTTCTTGTTCATGCGGTAGGTGAGGGAGCGCACGCCCCAATTCTCGGTCTTGGTGACCTTGCCGCCGCCCTGTTCGACGATTCCCGTCATCTGGGCCGTCAGTTCTTCCACCTGCTGGGTGCTCGCGTCCTGACGCGCGAGGAAAACATGCTCGTAGAGAGCCATGGGTGTCCTTTCCTGTGTTGGCGCGGAGCCCAGCGACAAGCCCTTCGAGACCTTCGGAAAGGACTCGATGTTGCTCAGAAGGCGGAAGCACGGGACGACGGGCCGACTGGCCCTATCACATCAAAATCAACAGGTGATTTGCTGAGACCGTCCGTTCAGCTCCCGGCCGGGACCCCACGGATGGCGCGGTTTATACGGATTTTGAGCGGGATGGCAAGCATTCTCGACCTGCCTCGGGACTTCAATTCGCCCGGCAGCCAGTCCCGGAGGCGCTTCGTAGGCCGGAGGAGCCACCAGTTTCAGGTTGATTTTCTTGTTTGTATGTCATACAAATAAACTTGAGGGTACGATCATGGATCCCGATGCGAGCGGCCAGATGCCCGATCCGAAGCACACCGCGCGCGCCACGCGGTCGGCGGGGCGCAAGATGCGCTCGCTGCTGCTTGATGGCGCCAGCCGGCTGTTCAGGGAGCGCGGGCTCTCCGGGACGTCGATCTCGGATATCGCCGCTGCGGCGGACGCCTTTCCGAGCCAGATCACCTATTACTTCCGCACCAAGGAGGCGCTGTTCGTCGAAGCCGCCTGCCGCGACATGCTCTATGTGGCGCGCGCAGCCGAGCAGGCTGCGCTGCAGGCTACCACGCCGCGCGATTACACCCGCACGCTGGTGGAGACCGTGACCGCGGCCGATTCGGTCGCCTTCTTCGCGGAGGCGCTGACCATGACCCGGCGCCGGCAGGATCTGGCGCCGCTGGTCGAACGCACCATCGAGCGGCTGCACGGCGAGGGGGCGCGGGCCTATGCCGGCCAGATCGAGCGCCATGGCTGGCGCTCGCTGCGCGACCCCGATGCAACGTCGCGCCGGTTCTGGGCGGTGGCGATCGGCGTGATGGTCGAAGGCTACGCCATGGGCCGCTCGCCAGACCAACTCGCCGCTGAGATGCTGCGGGTGCTCGGCGAACAGGCGGCCGCAACATCTGCAACGGCGATATCGGCAAATGACGGGCCACGCCTGCGCCTGGTCGGTGAACGTGGCACTGTGACCTCATCAGGCGAGGAGAGTGCATCATGACCGCGCTTCGCATGCGTGCCCGCGATTTCCTGACCGAGGAAGAGCTGATTGCGGTTCGGCAGCGCACGACATGGAGGGGCGCAGCGCTGATCGCGCATGCATGGGCGCTGATCCTGGGCGCGATCGCGCTCGTCGCATGGTGGCCCAATCCGCTGACCTATCTGCTTGCGGTTGCGGTCATCGGCTCGCGCCAGCTTGGCCTGGCGATCCTGATGCATGACGGCGCGCATGGCTGTCTTTCGGCGGACGAGAAGACCAATTTGACGCTGAGCCAATGGTTCTGCGCCTATCCGATCTTTGCCGAGACCCGCGGCTATCGCCGCTATCACCTGCAGCATCACGCCCGGACGCAGCAGGAGAATGATCCCGATCTCGTGCTGTCGGCGCCGTTCCCAATCACGCGGCCAAGCTACCGCCGCAAGTTCATCCGCGATATCACCGGACAGACCGGCTACCAGCAGCGCAAGGCGCAACTGCTCAACGCGATCGGGCCGAGCGAATGGCCGTTGTCGCGGCGCGCCGCGCATTTCTGGGAAAAGCTCGGCCCGCAATGCGTCATCAATGCGGTGCTGTTCGCAGGCCTCGCCGCGGCCGGCGTGTGGTGGGCCTATCCGCTGTTATGGCTGGTGCCGCTACTGACCTGGATGATGGTGATCACGCGGATCCGCAACATCGCCGAACATGCCGTCGTGCCCGACAGCTCCGACCCCTTGCGCAATACCCGCACCACGCGCGCCAATGTCCTCGAACGCCTGTTCATCGCGCCCTATTACGTGAACTATCATCTCGAGCATCATCTGCTGTTCTACGTGCCCTGTTACAACCTGCCGCGCGTCCACCGTATCCTGAGCGAGAGCCGCTATGCCGATCGGATGGAGGTGCAGCCGGGCTATGCCGCCGTGCTGCGGCTTGCGACCGGCAGGCCCGACCACGAGGATCGCCCGGGGCAATTGGTCAACAGCGCGCGCCGGGCGCAGGCCGGTGCCAAGGTTAACGCCGACCAGAATGCCGGCGGGTTCTAGCCCGAGGCGGTCCGGCATCCCCAGGGTTCCGCCGGCGCGGCTTGACATGGCGGCCGTCATCAGTGTCTTACGGCCCGTTCAGGGCATGGTCGGACCCGCCGAGGCGCCTTTCGCCATGCGGACACCGTAGCGACAAACGCGTAGCGTTTGCGGGGGAAGATCACGCTCAACAAGGTAGGGAGCGCCGATGACGGCAGCATTTACGTTTCCCGGGCAGGGCTCGCAGGCAGTCGGCATGGGCAAGGCCCTGGCCGAGGCTTTTCCGGTGGCCAGGGCGGTGTTCGACGAGGTCGATTCCGCGCTCGGCGAGAAGTTGACCGCGACCATCTGGGATGGTCCGGCCGAGACGCTGCAACTGACCGAAAATGCGCAGCCAGCCCTGATGGCGGTCTCGATCGCAACCTTGCGCGTGCTTGAAAGCGAAGCCGGTTTCTCGGTCGGCCGTGACGCGGTCTTCGTCGCCGGGCACTCGCTTGGCGAGTATTCGGCGCTGGCGGCAGCCGGCAGCCTGACCGTCAGCGACACCGCGCGGCTGTTGCGTACCCGCGGCCTGGCCATGCAGAAGGCCGTGCCGGTCGGTGCCGGTGCTATGGCCGCATTGCTCGGCCTCGATTACGAGACCGCTGTTGCGGTCGCCAGCGAGGCCGCCCAGGGGCAGGTCTGCCAGGCCGCCAACGACAATGGCGGCGGGCAGGTGGTCGTTTCGGGCGACAAGGCTGCCGTTGATCGCGCCGTGGAGATCGCAAAGGCCAAGGGCGCCAAACGCGCAATGCTGTTGCCGGTATCGGCACCTTTCCACTGCAAGCTGATGCAGCCGGCGGCGGATGCGATGGCGCAGGCGCTGGCCGGCGTCGCCATCAGGGCGCCCGCGGCGCCGCTCGTCTCCAACGTGCTGGCCTCTGCCATCACGGATCCCGACGAGATTCGCCGCCGCCTGATCGAGCAGGTCACGGGCACCGTGCGCTGGCGCGAGTCGGTAGCCTATATGGCAGGCCAGGGCGTCACACGGTTCTTCGAGATCGGCGCCGGCAAGGTGCTGAGCGGGCTGGTCAAGCGCATCACGGACGGCGCGGTCGGCGTGTCCGTCAGCGGTCCCAACGATATTGCGGCGGCCAAGGACGCATTGGCAGCTTCGGCGTAAACAGCCGCGAGAGGAGATTTTGATGTTCGATTTGACCGGCAAGACAGCGCTCGTCACGGGTGCAACCGGCGGCATCGGCGGCGCGATCGCCCAGGCGCTGCACGCGCAGGGCGCAACGGTTGCGATTTCAGGGACGCGCCGCGAGGTGCTGGATGGCTTTGCCGCCAAGCTTGGCGAGCGCGTTCACGTGCTGCCCTGCAATCTCTCGAGCAAGGACGACGTCGAGGCCCTGGTGCCCGCGGCGGAAAAGGCGATGGGCCAGGTCGACATCCTGATCGCCAACGCCGGCATCACCCGCGACAACCTGTTCGTGCAACTGCGCGACGAGGACTGGGACGATGTCATCGCGGTCAACCTGACCGCGACCTTCCGCCTCGCGCGCGCGGCGACCAAACTGATGATGCGCAAGCGCTTCGGCCGGATCATCGCCATCACCTCGATCGTCGGCGTCACCGGCAATCCGGGGCAGGGCAATTACACCGCCTCGAAGGCCGGCCTTATCGGCCTGATCAAGACGCTGGGTGCCGAATATGCCAAGCGTGGCGTGACTGCCAACTGCATCGCGCCGGGTTTCATCAAGACGCCGATGACGGACGCGCTCAATGACAAGCAGCGCGAGACCATCCTCGCGAAAGTTCCTGCGGCGCGGCTCGGAACGCCCGAGGACATCGCTGCCGCGGCAGTCTATCTGGCTTCGAACGAGGCCGCTTACGTCACCGGACAGACGATTCACGTCAATGGTGGGATGGCTATGATTTGAGCTGCTTACTGGCTCTCGCAATGCGGCGAAAGGCCGTTTTCGGGAGCCGGTTCAGGCGTGTAGTCAAGGCTTGGGAAGTATGATAGCTGAACCCCCCACGGATGGGCAAAGAACGCCATTGCAGGATTTTGAAACCCTGTATATTGGCGTGGCGACGCCTGCCGTTCGCCGGGGCTTAGTCGGCTACGACCGGGCCGAATCAAACTATGCGCGATTGAGTAAATCGAGACGACCACGATGGCTCGTATCGTCTTGGGGTCGGGTCCAATGGAACAACGAGGTTGAACGATGAGTGAGATTGGCGAGCGGGTTAAGAAGATTGTGGTCGAACATCTCGGTGTCGAACCGGAAAAGGTGGTCGATGCCGCCAGTTTCATCGATGACCTCGGCGCCGACAGTCTCGACACGGTCGAGCTCGTGATGGCCTTCGAAGAAGAATTCGGCTGCGAAATCCCGGACGATGCCGCGGAAACGATTCTGACCGTCGGTGACGCGACGAAATTTCTTGAGAAGAACGCGAAGAGCTGACGCCTTTTCGCGAGGTTGACGGAGCCGGACGGACCGTTGTCGAACGGTCCCCCGGTTTCTTACTATTGGCCGCCCGTTTCGGGCCGGAGAGACTGAGATGAGGCGAGTTGTCGTCACGGGGCTGGGCATGGTTACACCGCTCGGCTGCGGCGTTGACGCAACTTGGGCGCGCATTCTCGCCGGACAAAGCGGTGCGACGAAGATCGATACCTTCGAGGTGTCCGATCTGCCGAGCAAGATCGCCTGTTCCGTGCCGCGCGGCGATGGGTCCGACGGCACCTTCAATCCCGATCAGTGGATGGAGCCAAAGGACCAGCGCAAGGTCGACGACTTCATCATCTTTGCGATGTGTGCGGCCAAGCAGGCGCTCGACGATGCCAACTGGCATCCCGAGACCGAAGACGACAAATGCGCGAGCGGCACGATGATCGGCTCCGGCATCGGCGGCCTTTCGGGCATCGCCGAGACTGCGATCATTCTGAAGGAGCGCGGGCCGCGCAAGGTCTCGCCGTTCTTCATTCCCGGCCGTCTGATCAACCTGGCATCGGGTTACGTCTCGATCGCGCACGGCCTCAAGGGACCCAATCATTCGGTAGTCACCGCCTGCTCGACCGGCGCGCACGCCATCGGCGACGGCGCGCGGCTGATCGCGCTCGGCGATGCCGACGTGATGGTGGCTGGTGGCGCCGAGTCGCCGATCAGCCGCATCGGTATTGCCGGATTCTGCGCCGCGCGCGCACTTTCCACTGGCTTCAACGAGACGCCAGAAAAGGCATCGCGTCCGTACGACAAGGACCGCGACGGTTTTGTCATGGGCGAGGGCGCCGGCGTCGTGGTGCTGGAAGAGTATGAGCACGCGAAGAGCCGCGGCGCGAAGATCTACGCCGAGGTGACCGGCTACGGTCTGTCCGGCGATGCCTATCACATCACCTCGCCGTCGCCGGATGGCGATGGCGGCTTCCGCAGCATGCGCATGGCACTGAAGCGGGCCGGCCTCACGCCATCGGACATCGACTATATCAACGCCCACGGCACCTCGACGCAGGTCGGCGACGAGATCGAACTCGGCGCGGTCGAACGCCTGCTCGGCAATGCGGCCTCGAAGGTCTCGATGTCGTCGACCAAATCTGCGACCGGACATCTGCTCGGTGCGGCCGGCGCGATCGAGGCGATCTTCGCGATTCTTGCGATTCGCGATAATGTCGTGCCGCCGACCATCAACCTCGACAATCCGTCGGTCCAAACGGCGATCGATCTTGTGCCCCATACGTCGCGCAAGCGCGAGGTCAATGTGGCATTGTCCAATTCGTTCGGTTTCGGAGGCACCAACGCCTCCGTGATCGTGCAACGCGTAGCGAATTAGTCGTTGTTTTGAACTAGTCCACCGTTTTGCCGTATTCTGCGGTGACTCCTGATAGCGGGCGTATGCTATTGGCTGGGCAGGGGTTTGTCCGGCCACGATTGAACCGGCAGGATTTGGTTTGCATCGATGAGTGAGAGGCCGCCCATTTCACCGAGGAGTCCGCGCGCCGCGTTGGAGCCTGAGCAGGTTCCGCCGCCGCCGAAGCGTTCCGAGCGCGCCCGCAATCCGTTCGTGATCGTCGGCAACGCCATCTTCACCCTCCTGATCATCCTGATGATCGGCGCTGGAACGACGTACTACTACGGCAGGCAGACCCTGGAATCGCCTGGGCCGCTGCTGGAAGACAAGATCGTCAACATCCCGGCCCGCGCCGGCAAGCGCGACATCGCGGACGTGCTCCAGCGCGAGGGCGTGATCAACGTCAATCCCTGGATATTCATCGGCAGCGTGTATGCGCTAAAGGCAAGCTCCGACCTCAAGCCCGGTGAGTATTCGTTCCAGAAGAATGCGAGCCTGCGCGACGTCATCGCCACCATCGTCGAGGGCAAGGTGGTGCAGCACGCCATCACCGTTCCGGAAGGTCTGACCTCCGAGCAGATCCTGTCGCGGCTCTCCGACAACGACATCTTCACCGGCTCGGTGCGCGAAATTCCGCGTGAGGGAACGCTGTTGCCCGAGACCTACAAGTTCCCGCGCGGCACCACGCGGGACCAGGTGATCCAGCGCATGCAGCAGGCGCAGAAGCGTGTGCTGGCCGAAATCTGGGAACGCCGCAATGCCGACACGCCGCTGAAGTCGCCGGACCAGCTCGTGACGCTGGCCTCGATCGTCGAGAAGGAGACCGGTCGTGCCGACGAGCGCAGCCGCGTCGCCGCTGTCTTCGTCAACCGCATGCGGCAGAAGATGAAGCTGCAATCCGATCCGACGATCATCTATGGGCTGGTCGGTGGCAAGGGAACGTTGGGCCGCCCGATCAAGCGCAGCGAGATCACCCAGCCGTCGCCCTACAACACCTATGTGATCGACGGCCTGCCGCCCGGACCGATCGCCAATCCCGGCCGCGCTTCGCTGGAGGCGACTGCCAATCCGGCGCGCACGCGCGACCTGTTCTTCGTTGCTGACGGGACCGGCGGTCACGCCTTTACCGAAACCTACGACCAGCACGCCAAGAACGTCGCCAAGCTGCGCACGATGGAAAAGCAGATCCAGAACGACACCGTCGAGCCCGCGGATGATCAGCCGCCGGCCGCCGCCACGGCGCCCGCATCAGCCGATACCAGTCCCACGGCGACCACGCCCCCGAAGCCTACCAATCAGAAGAAGCCCCCGCGTGGCGGTCGTCAGGGCGCTGCCCAGCAGACCAATGTGCCGCCCGTGGTGCAGCGCTAACCTCTGATTTCCCATGAGTGGAACGTAATTCCACTTTCACGGAATTCGTTTTAAGGTCGCTGGGGCGTCGAGCGAGTCCCGAAGGCTCCAGGCGAGCCTCATATCCTTCTGTTGGAGAGTTAACGCGATGGCGCTATCGAGCATGACAGGCTTTGCCCGAAGCCATGGCGCGAGCGGCCCCTATACGTTCGAGTGGGAGCTGAAGTCGGTCAACGCCAAAGGCTTTGACCTGCGGCTGCGGCTGCCGCCGGGGTGGGACGAACTGGAGGCCTTGGCCAAGAAGCGCGCCGGCGAGGTGCTGTCGCGGGGCACGGTCTACGCCAATCTCAGCGTCAAGCGCGCCGGCGCGGCGCAAACGATCCGCATCAACGAGGACGTGCTGGCCGCCGTGGTTGACGTCGCCGGCCTGCTTGCGCAACGGATCGACGCGGTGGCGCCGAGCATCGATGGCCTGCTCGGCATCAAGGGCGTCATCGAAATGGTCGAACCCGAAAGCAGCGAGGAAGAGGACAAGGCGGCCCGCGACGCGGCCGCGACGGCCTTCGAAACGGCGCTCGGCGATCTCGTCGAGATGCGCAACCGCGAGGGCACAGCCCTCGGCCAAATCCTGATCCAGCGGATGGACGAGATCGAACGGCTCGCCAAGCGCGCCGAGGCCGCCCCCGGCCGCAAGCCCGAAGCGATCAAGGCGCGGCTTGCCGAACAGATCGCAGCCCTGCTGGAAACCTCAGATCGCTTCGATGCCGACCGGCTCAGCCAGGAGGCGATCCTGATCGCCACCAAGGCCGATATCCGCGAGGAGCTCGACCGCATCGCCTCGCATATCGCCCAGGCGCGCGACATGATCGGCAAGGGCGGCCCGGTTGGGCGGCGGCTCGACTTCCTCTCGCAGGAGTTCAATCGCGAGGTCAACACCTGCTGCTCGAAATCGAACGATATCGAGCTGACCAATACCGGCCTCGAGATGAAGAACGTGGTCGAGCAATTCCGCGAGCAGGTCCAGAATCTGGAGTGAGCGATGACGGCGCAGGGTTTTGACGGCGTTGAGCGGCGCGGACTGATGTTCGTTCTGTCGTCGCCCTCGGGCGCCGGCAAGACGACGCTGTCGCGCATGCTGATCGACCGCATGCCGGGGCTGAAGATGTCGGTGTCGGCGACCACGCGGCCAAAGCGGCCCGGCGAGGTCGACGGCCGCGACTATTTCTTCGTCGACAAGGCGAAGTTCGAGACGATGGCCAAGCAGGGCGACCTGCTGGAATGGGCTACCGTGTTCGACAATCGCTACGGCACGCCGCGGCTGCCGGTCGAGGCTGCGCTGTCAGCCGGCCAGGACGTGCTGTTCGATATCGACTGGCAGGGCACCCAGCAACTGCGCGAGAAGGCCCGCGCCGACGTGGTCAGCGTCTTCATCCTGCCGCCGTCCGCTTCCGATCTCGAAAAGCGGCTGCACACCCGCGCGCAGGATTCCGAGGAGGTCATCCGCGGGCGGATGAACCGCGCGACCCATGAGCTGAGCCACTGGGCAGAATATGACTACATCGTCGTCAACCATGATGTCGACGACGCCTTTGCCGAAGTGCAGTCGATCCTGCAGGCCGAGCGGCTGAAGCGCGAGCGGCGCACCGGCCTTACCGAATTCGTGCGCGGCCTGCAGCGCCAGCTCGAGAAATAGCCGCCTCAGTTCGTCGCGGTGCGTGCGAGCCGCTTTAGCATCTCCGCGATCTGCCGATCGCTGTCCTCGGACTGCTCGGGATCACGCACCGGTTCGCGACGCCGGATTGGCGGTTCGGCACGGCGCGGTGGCACATCGGACAGCCGAATCGGACGCTCCCGGCGCGGAGGGATCGGCGGTGCGCGCTCGCTGCTGAGCGAATCCCACGGCGCACGCCACTCGTCGCGGATCTCGTAGGGCGGTGAGCGTCTGCGCGTCTGCCGGAACACGAGCGCGCTGACCAGGCCCGCCAGCGCCAGCGCACCCACCATGACGATCAGCAGCATCTGCGTGGACGAGGAGGACGGCTTCTCTGCGGGAGCTTCCACCGCGACGGGCGCAGCCGGCGCGGCTGTGGCCGCTTGGGGCCTCGCATCGGCTTGCGTGGCGGCAGGCGGCGGAGCGTTGGCCGCGAGCCTTGTGCCGTTCGACCCGCTCATGCTCGACGCATCGAACCAGCGCGCCGTCACCGGCGACGATGGCGCGGTCGCCTCAGGGGGCGTGGCGGCCGCGCTGGCATCGGGGGCGGGATTGCTTGCGTAGCTGACGTCGGTGGTTGCTGCCGGCGCGACGGTTGCGGACGGAGCGACGACTTCAGCATGTGCGTCGGCGACCGATTTGCGCATCGCTGGCTGCGGTTGCACCTGTGGTGGGATGGCGTCCGCTGCCGCTGCGTCGGGCGCAGTCTGTTGCTGCGCGGTTGCGGCTTTGGCGGCCTTGTTCCTGGCTTCACCGAGATACCAGCACTGCTTCTTGGTCGTGCGATCGAGGTGGTAGAACCAGTGGCTTCCTGTCGGCGCGGTTCCCTTCGGGCTGGACAGGCAACTGTCCGCCGGCTTGATATCGGCCGTCTTGGCATCGGGCGTCTTGATATCCACCGTCTTGGCGGCGTTCTCCGCAACAGCAGTAAAATTGGCGCCGGCTAGGAGGCTCGCGACGAGCGCCGCGGCAAATTTTGCTGAACCATTTGACATACGCGTCCCCGGTAATTTCTTTACACAAGCGCTGGCGATCCCAATCTCGGTAAAGAGTTGGGTCGCAATGCGCCGCAAATCCGGAACGGGTAGGGCTTAATTGGGGCTCAAGGCTCGCCGCAATTGTGGCGCACCAGCGGCCAAAATGTCCCCGAGCTCCTTCGCTCGAAAACGCTCTAATTGCTCTCGATCACGTCGCTGAACAGCACGTAGCGCTCGCCGTTGAAGCGGACCAGCCGCATTTGCTTGATCGGCCGCAGGTCGGTCGGAGAGGTCCGCAGCCCAATACCCGGCAGCAGCAGCGGCAGCTCCATGTCGAGATGGGAGGCCTGCTTCATGACGTTCTCGCGCGTCAGGTCGTTACCGCACTGCTTGAGGATCTGCACCACCGCGTAGCCGATATTGTAGCCGTAGGGCGCATAGTAGTCGCTCTTGTCCACGCGCGGATTGTACTTGTCCATCCAGATGTTCCAGGCCTTCATGGCCGGATCGTCGTTCCACTGCGGATCTGCGGGGTCTTTCTGGTACGCCGCCGAGATCACGCCCTTGGCCGCCTCAAACCCAGCCGGACGGATCGCGCCCGCGATCGAGGAGCCGACGCTGGAGAGGAACTCCTGTGGATGCCAGTCGATGTCATAGGCCTTGCGGATCGCCTGCGCGGCGAATTTCGGCACCGAGGCGATGAACAGCACATTGGCGCCGGAGGCTTTCAGCGACACGATCTGCGAATCCACCGTGGGATCGCTGGTGTTGTAGACCTGCTGCGACACGATCATCGTCGCAGCCTTGTCGCCGAGCCCGCGCTTGAGTCCCATCACATAGTCGCGGCCGAGATCGTCGTTCTGCGCGAGGATGCCGATCTTCGCGTCTGGCTGCGTCGACAGGATGTACCTGGCGTAGATCTCGCCTTCGGACGCGTAATGCGGCGTCCAGCTCATCGTCCACGGGTAGTGCTCGGGATCGTTGAAGATGGTGGCGCCCGATCCAACGAAGAGATGCGGCACCTGTTTCTGGTTGATGTATTTGAGCACCGCCATGTTGGTCGATGTGCCGACCGGGTTGACGAGGAACAGCACCTCGTCGCTCTCGATCAGGCGGCGGATCTGCTCGACCGTTTTGGGCGGGCTGTAGGCGTCGTCAAGGCTGATGAAGTTGATCTTGCGGCCGTTGACGCCACCCTGGTCGTTGATCATCGCGAAATAGGCGGTGATCGAGATGGCGCCCGCTGCATAGGCCGACGCCGGGCCGCTATACGGCGTTGTGGTCCCGATCTTGATGTCCGTGTCGGTGACGCCGGGCCCGTAATGCGTTTGCGCGACAGCCGGCGTCGCGGCAAGGGCGAGCGCGAACGCGGCCCATGTCGTGATCGTCGAACGCTTCCTCCTCATGCACGTCCTCCCCAGTTGTTTGGGTGAGGCCGGCGGGACGTTTGCTAAAGCGCGATTGTGCTTTAGTTCTTCAACACAATACGTCCCACGACTTTACCGGCCCGCAACTCATCGATCCATGTCTGGACATCGGCCATCAGCTCTTCCTTCATCGGCGTCGGCTTGATCTTGCCGGCACGGGCGAGCGCCATCAACTCCTGGCCCTCGGCCAGCGTTCCCACCATGAAGCCCTCGATGGTCATGCGCTTGTAGACCCATTGCACCATCGGCAGGCTGAAATTGCCGCCCATCAGGCCGGACACCACGATCTTGCCGCCACGCGCCACCGTCGACACGGCGAACGCCATCGACTTTTCGTTGCCCGCGAAGTCGACGACGCCGTCAAAGCCGCCGTCGCTCTCCTTCAGCATGCGCTTGACCACGTCCGGCTCCGCCGGATCGTAGGCGAGCGCGGCGCCGTTCTTCAGCGCGGTCTCGCGCGCGGCGGGGCTCAGATCGGCCACCGCGATGTTCTGCTTGAACATCGCCTGCGCGAACGACAGGCCCATCATGCCGACGCCGCCGAGCCCAATCAGCAGGAGATTGCGTTGGCGCGGACGATCCACCAGCCGCTTCAACGCGCCGTAGGCGGTGACGCCTGAGCACATCAACGTCGCGGCCTGGTTGATCGGCAACGGATCGTAGTCGAGCAGGTATTTTGCGTCGGGCACCAGCACGTGGGTCGCAAAGCCGCCGTCGATGGAGACACCGAGGAAGCGCTGCTTGGCGCAAAGATTCTCGTCGCCGTTGAGACAGTCGCGGCACTGACCGCAGCCGATCCAGGGAAATACGGCCTTCTTGGTTCCGATCAGATCCTTCGACACGTCGGGACCGACGTCGTCGACGACGCCGGCGATCTCATGGCCGAGCGTGAAGGGCAGGGCCATGCCGCGGGTGGTGTCGAGTTTCTTGCCGCCGCCGAGATCGGCGTAACCGTCCTGGATGTGGAGATCAGAATGACAGAGACCGCAGCGCTCGATGCGGATCAGGACTTCGCGTCCCTGCGGCTTCGGCGTGTCGATGATGGTTTCGCACAATGGTGCATCGAACTTGACGAGGGATTGGCGAACCATGCGCGCCATTACGTTTTCTCCTGATGGTCTATTTTATGGACCGTATATCGGCCAATTCCCGTGCCATGGCAACAAAGCCTGCAACTGGAACGGTTTCAGCGCGCCGCGTGGCGTCGACATGGGCGGCGGCCGCGAGCCGCTCGGGATCGACGGACAGCGATTTCAGGCTCTGGCGCAGCATCTTGCGGCGCTGCCCGAAGGCGGCGGCCGCCACCTGCTCGAGCATGCGACGGTTGCACGGCTCGGGCGCTGCGCGCGGTATCAATCGTACCACCGAGGACGTGACCTTCGGCTGCGGCACGAATGCCGCCGGCGAAATGTCGAACAGGATCTTGGTCTCGGCGCGCCAGTTGGCGAGCACCGCAAGCCGGCCATAGGCCTCGTCGTCCTCATGGGCGACGATGCGCTCGGCGACCTCGCGCTGAAACATCAGCACCATCGTGTCGTACCAGGGTGGCCAGGGTTCGATCGACAGCCAGTCGACCAGCAGGTGGGTCGCGATGTTGTAGGGCAGGTTGGCGACGATCTTGGCCTTGCCGCCATCAAGGTAGGGAAGCGGATCAAAGCGCTGCGCGTCGCCATGCACGATCTCGATGCGGCCGGGATAGCGCTTGACGACATAGTCGAGCGCGGCAGCCGCGCGTTCATCGCGCTCAATTGCGATGACGCGTTTGGCGCCGAGCGCGAGCAGCGCGCGGGTCAATCCGCCGGGGCCGGGCCCGACCTCGATCACCGTGGAGTCCTCGAGCGGGCCGGCGGCGCGCGCGATCCGTGCGGTGAGATTGAGATCGAGCAGAAAATTCTGGCCGAGCGACTTGCGCGCCGACAGTGAATGATCGCGAATGATGTCGCGCAGCGGCGGCAGGTCGTCGATCGCGCTCATCTAAAGCATGATCATGATTGCGCCGCGGCCATCCGCGCGGCGAGCCGCAGTGCGGCGATCAGGCTCGAGGGATTGGCGTTGCCGGTGCCGGCGATGTCGAACGCAGTGCCGTGATCGGGCGAGGTTCGAATGAACGGCAGTCCCAGCGTGACATTGACCGCGTCCTCGAATGCGACGGTCTTGATCGGGATCAGCGCCTGGTCGTGATACATGCAGATCGCGCAGTCATAGGTCTTGCGCGCGGCTTCGTGGAACATGGTGTCGGCCGGCAGCGGGCCTCTGGCGGCAATCCCTTCACTGCGCAGGATATCGACTGCCGGTGCGACGATCTCGACGTCTTCCAATCCAAGCGTGCCGTCTTCGCCGGCATGCGGGTTGAGGCCCGATATGGCAAGGCGCGGCGCCGCGAGGCCGAACCGCGCTTTCATGTCCGAGACCACGATGCGCGCCGTCGACAAGATCAGGTCGGTCGACAGTTGCGCCAGCGCCTCGCGGACCGAAAGGTGTATCGTCACCGGGACGACGGCGAGCTTCGGCGACCACAACATCATGACCGGTTGCGGCACGCGTGCGCCGTTGGCGGCGAGTTCGGCCAGGAATTCGGTATGGCCGGGATGGCGGAAGCCGGCGCGATAGAGCACGCTCTTGGCGATCGGATTGGTGACGACGGCGCTGGCCTTGCCCGACCTGACATCGGCGACCGCCTGACGGATCGAGGCCATCGCTGCAATGGCACTCGTCTCGTCGGGGACACCCGGTCGCGCAGTTGCCGGCTGGCCGGTCGCAACGACCGGCAGGGCGCGTGCAAATGTTGTGGTCGCTTCCTCGGCGCTGACGTCGGCAAATTCGACGGTGATCCCGAGCGTTCTGGCACGTTCGGCAAGGGATGTGCGATCGCCGAGCAAATAGAACGGCGGGAGATCGAGTTCGCGGCGCCGCAGCCATGCGGCGAGAGTGATGTCGGGTCCGATGCCCGCGGGCTCGCCGGATGTCAGCGCGAGGGGTTTTGCCATGCGTCAATGATAGTCGATTATTTTGCGCCCGGATATTCGATCATCGCGGCCCTGCGGATTTCCTGCAGGTAGGACTTCGCCTTCGCCTCGTACTTCTCCGCGAACATCTTGTCTCTGATCTCGCGCTTCTTCGGCGTGTCCACGGTGGTTTCCTTCCTCCCGCAGAGTGCGACCATTTCGATTCCCTGCTTGGTGACCTCGGGAGTGGTCAGATGACCGATCGGGGTCTTGTCCAGCATGTCGCGGAGCGGTGGGGGCAGGTCGGCCGAGGTCTTCACGACGATTTCGCGGATCGCCGCGTTGCGCATCGACTTGAAGTAGGAGTTGGCTTCTTCACAGCTCGTGACGCGTTCGCGCAGGGTGTCCGCTTCCTTGCGCCGTGTTTCAAAGTCGGATTGCGGCGCGCCGCGCGGCACGATCAGGACGATTGGCTGCATCCGATATTCGAAGGCGTTGGTTTCGGTCGTCTCGCCGGTCTGCTGCGCCGCGGCAGCAACGTCCTTTTCGCCAACCTGCAGGCTCTCCTTGAAGCGCCCGCGCACCAGGGCGGTCCAGACCATGTCGGCCTTGATACGTTGCTTCAAAGTGTCCGGCCGGATGCCCTTGCCTTCCAGCACCTTGGTGAGCTGATCGCCGCTGAGCCGCATCCGCTGCGCCATCCCGCCATAGGACTGCTCGATGTCGCTGGCCCCGGGATCGACACCGTATTTCTTGGCTTCCTTGATCTTCACCTTCTCGTCGATCAGGTCGTTGAGAATGGCTTGTCGATCCGGGTTCTTGGCGCCCGTCAGGGTGTTCAGCTTGATGCGCTGCTCGATGTCGAGATTCGTGATGGGCTCGCCATTGACCATGACGGCAATGCTTTGGGCGTGCAGTCGTGCGCCACCGCCCAACAGGAGAGTCAGGGCGAGCAGAGATCTCAGGAGGAGCGAATAGCGGCGAGTTGGCAGGCTAGCGATCGTCATTGTCATATCAGCCGTTTAAACCCATTCAAGCTGGAGCCGCGACGCGCGGCGCTCCAAGGCTGGTTCCACGTTACTGGATGCCGGCCGAGCTGCTCGTGGTCGAGGATTGCGCGATGGTCCGCAGGCCGATCTGGAACATGAAGGCGTGGCTGAGGACGGGTGGCGTGGTGCCCGCCTGGTATGTATAGGACGTGACATAGTTGGCGGCCAGCACGAAACAATCGTCTACGTAACCTGCGCCAACGACATACTGGTTGATCTTGTTCGCTTCAAGGTCCCAGCGCGCCGCACCCTGGAGCACCCAGTTCGTCGCCACCTTGACCGATCCACTGGCAAGAATGCCTTCGCGGCGCGTCAGATATCCAAGTTCCGGCTGCGGCGCGTAGTTGCCGTACATCAGGCTGACCGACCAGCGGTCGAAGTTGGCGGTCCCCTGGGCCTCGAACCGGTTGATGTTCCACGTCGCCTCGTCCATGCGCGAGCGCACGCTGAACGTATAGGTCCTGTTGGGCGAATAGGCGACGCTTGCGACATAGTCCGATCGCGCATTCTGCAAACCGGAGTCGACGCCGGTGTTGGTGACGTCGGTGACCGCGAACGAGTTCGCCCCGAACATCTGGTAGGATTGTCCGAACATCGTCTTGACGCTGCCGCCGCGATCGAACTGGGTGGTGGCCTGCACGCCGACATTGGCGCGGCTGCCGCCCTCGACACGGTCGTAGCCGGAGAACTTGTCAATCGAGAACAGGTTGCTGGTATCGAACACCAGGCTTTGCGCGTCCTCGTTCGGAAGCTTGCCGGCGTTAGGCTCGTTGGGCCGGATGATGACCTGCGCGATCGGCTCGATGGTGGTCGTACCCCACGGCTGTACGTTGATGAAGGGGTAGCGATATTCGAAGCCGACGGTCGGCATCAGGCGAACCGTCTGGGTGTCGCCGACCGGGAGGAAGTTGGACACGCCCGGCTGGTTCGAGATGTCGGCGTTGATCGCGTCGCCGCGAACGCTGACGAACGGTGTCCAGATCTCGCCGAACGGGTCGGTGTACGACTTACGCCACTGCGCCTCGGCCGTCAGGCGGGTGTAGGTGCCCGGCATGCCGCGCAACAGGCACTGCGACGGCAGCCGCGCCATCGGATCGGCGGACGCGGACGTGCACAGGCTGTTGGTGTTGGCGACCGTCGTGATCGGATCGAACACCGCGGTGTCGCGGGTCAGGCTGGTGAAGTTCATCTTGTAGCTGAACTCGCCACCCAGGATCGGGCTGTTGATCACGTTGTTGTAGTCGATGACCGGAGCGATGACCGGAACCTGGCTCTGGTTGCCGGAGAAGCTGAGGTAATAGATCGCACGGGCGTCGAAGAAGCTGCGGTTGCCGACGCCGGTCAGATAGAGCTGCGAGATCGCTTCCGTCGGCAGCGTTATGAACGATCCGAATGGATCCTTGTACGCGGCCAGCCGGTAGTCGGACATGAAGTAGTAATCGGAAAGCGCGACACCGTCCCAGCCCCAGACCCACTTGTCGTTCAGCGCGAACTGACCCTTGGTCTCGACGCCGCCGCGGAACTGGCGATCGCCGGGCTGGCCGGCGAAGGCGCCGGGGTCGGTCTGGTCGATGCCGTAGAGGCGGACCTGATAGGAGCCGTTCGACAGGCGCTGGCGGAATTCACCCTGGAGCAGCACGCCCTGCTTTGAGGTGATGCGCGGATTGAATGTTGCGTCGAAGTCGGGCGCGAGCGCGAAGTAATAGGGGATTTCGACGCCGTAGCCGTAGGCCGAGTACGAGGTGACAGCCGGCATCAGGAAGCCGCTCTTGCGCTTCACGGTCGGGTCGGGCGTTGAGAAGTAGGGCAGATAGGCCATCGGAACGCCGAAGAACTCGATCTGGGCGTTCTCGAAATAGAGCATCTTCTCGGCTTGGTCATGGATGATGCGCGCGCCCTTGACCTGCCAGAGCGGGGGCTTCTTCGGATCGTCCTTACACGGCGCGCACGCGGTATAAACGCCGTTGTCGAACACTGTGTAATTGCCGCTGGAGCGATCGGCGCGAGTCGCCGCCATGCGCGTCGCGTCTTCGGTGTCGACGCGCAGCGAATCGACGAAACCATCGCGGTAGTCGTCGCTCAGATCCATGATGTTGGCGTAGGTGATCTTGCCTTCCGCATCGGTCATGCGGATGTTGCCCTCGGCATGAAGGCGCTTGGTCTTCTGGTCGTAGATGACCTTGTCGGCCTCGACGCTGGTGCCGTTGTAGAACATCTGAACGTTGCCGACCGCCGAGATGCGCTGATTGTTGTAGTCGTAATCGACCTCGGTGGCCTGAACGAGCATCTGCCCGTCATTCTTGGCCGGTGGGTGCGACGGCTTCGGCGGACGCGGATTGTAGGTGAAGCTCTGCGCGGCAGCAGGCGTCGGCGCGGCAACACCGAGTGTACCAACGACTATGAACGCAACGAGGAGCGAGGCGCCGAGCGCGGCCACGCGGCTGCGATGACGGCGCAGCACACTGCGCCACCCGAACACAGGCGACCTCAACTGGCGGGCGGCGACGTCGGCCACTACCCGTCCTCCTGATACAGCAAGGCCAAGAATCCGGTGAGGCCGCCCACAACGACAGGCAACCACGCCGCAGCGATGGGGTGCATCAACTCAGCCTTGCTCAAATCTTCAGTTACTTTCGAGAGGACGTAGAGCAGAAAGCCTGCACCCACGCCACTCAAAACCATCTTCTGCACGCCGCCCATCCGGAAGAAGCGGAGGCTCACAGAAGCCGCCAACATCACCATCGCAGCCAGCAAAAACGGCTGCGCGATGAGCTTGTGATACTGCAAACGATAGCCGGCGGTCGCGAACCCTGAACTCTCCGACGAACGGATGTAGTTCGGTAGTTGCCAAAAGGACACAGTTTCGGGGGTCGAAAAACTGTTGCGAACCTGAGCCGGGGTGAGGGTGGTGGTCAGGTAGAAAGTGTCCTGGTCAACCGGGGGCTTGTCGAGGGTGTATCGGCGTACTCCCGTGAACATCCAGCGCCCGTCTTCGAGGGTCGCCTCACGCGCCTCGATTCGCTCCTTGAACTGCAGCGCCGTGTCGAATCGGAAGATGGTCAGGCCGGTCAGCCGCACGCCCTGCTGCTCGCTGCGGGCTGCGTTGATGATCGCCTGACCTTCGTCGTTGATCTGGTTCAGCCAAAAGCCCGACGCGTCCTGGACGCCGCCGCCCGGCGCCGAGCCGAACAACTCGGCTTCCATCCGTTTGGAGAGCTCGCGCAGATTCGCGGAAATCGGATTGTAGGTGGTGGTCGCTACGACGCCGAGCGCGATCGCACTGACGAGGGCGGGCGAGATGAATTGCCAGGCCGAGACGCCGGCGGCGCGCGCCACGACGAGCTCCAGCTTGCGCGACAAACCAAGATAGCAGGTCATGGCGCCGATCAGCACGCAAAACGGCATCAGCTTCTCGAGCAGCTGCGGCACACGGAACAGCGAGGTCTCCGCGATGGTGATCGCAGAGGCGTCGACGAGTCCCGACGTTTTGCGCACCATCTCGATGTAGTCGACCAGCACCAGCAGCACGAAAATGCCCGCGAACACACCTACCGCCGAGACCACGAAGCGGCCGGCGAAGTAGCGCCCGAGCGTATTTGTGACCATGCTCATGCGGTCACCGGCCGTCGGAAGAAGCGCGCAATGCGCTCGTTATTCCTGTTGATCTGCTCCATCAGCGCGGCCGGCGGCTCGACGACCACGCCACCGACAATCATCCAGATACCGATGCCAATGCCGCTGAACAGCATCAGATACTGGATCAGCGCGGCCAATGGCGACTTCACGGTGATGACCGAGCAGGCGAAGCCGACCATGCGCAGGCCGAAAACCGCGAATACCGAGCCGCCGATCGAGAAATTGCGGCTCTGGCGGGTCGTCCGGGGTGCGCCCAGGAACGCGAAGGTGAGGGCTGCGAACGCGAATGGATAGATCGGCGCCATGAAGCGATCATGCAGCTCGGCGCGGAACTGACCGGACAATTGCTGATAGATCGGATCGTCTTCGCTGGGCCACAGCAATTCCCACATATAGCGCTCACGGATGCCGAGTGTGACGTCGCGGCCCTGAGAGAATTTCGACATGTCGAAGGCGTAGCGCTGGAACACCACCAGCGCAGGATCGCGCTTGCCGACCTCGAATCGCTCGAGATTGCCGTCCTCGAGCACGAGATACGAGCCGTTCTCGTTCTTTAGCACGGTGCCGTGGTCGGCAACGATCGTGACACGCTCCTGCGGATCGCGGCGATCGTCGACGAAGATGCCGCCGAGCACGCCGCCCGGAAGGCGCTCGCGGATCCGAATCGTGAGATTCTGATCGAGCTGGGCGAAGCGGCCGGGCTGCAGGATGTTGGTCAGCACGTCGGCGGTGATCTCGGCGTCCCACTGCTTGATTCGCCGCATGCCGTCGGGCGCGAGGTAGGCGCCGATGAAGGCGACCATCGCCGCCACCACGCAGGTGGCGAAGAGGAACGGCCGGAACAGCCGGAACGGCGAGAACCCCGCCGCGTTCATCACGATGATTTCGGAATCGGTCGCGAGCTTGTTCAGCGTATGCGAGATCGCGATCATCAGCGCGATCGGCGCGATGATCAGGACCAGTGCCGGAATCACGAGGCTGGTGATCCCCAGGAAGGTGAGAATGGTCTGACCCTGGCTCGTCATCAGGTCGATGCCGCGCAACGCCTGCGTAATCCAGATCACACCGGTGAGGCTGACCAGAACAAGCGCAAACGACGCCAGCGTCGTTTTGAAGATGTACTTGTCGATCGACCCCATTACACCCGCACGACCCCCTCGCGCCCCCAAACGCACGGATTTCGACCAACCCCGACAAACGGGTTCCCCTATGGTCGAGCCGCAGATCAGTCCGGCTTCACTTTCACACTACCATCCCTTTGATCCGTCAACAAAATGGCCGAGCCAAGGCATCCTTTACGTATGGTTAATTATTCCCCCTTGTGGCCTTCCCGCCACGCTGGCGCTTGGCAGCGGCGCGGCAGGCGGGCCATAGTGCGGCCGAGCCCGGTCCGGATCGCTTTCGGACCGCCATTCGCAACGCGCATCCCGAGTGCCGCCGGACCGTCCGAGGTCCGGGCAACACCCTGAATTCTGGAGGATTTGCCCATGTCCGACGCCGTCAAGGTCGGCTTTGTCCCACTGTCCGCGCCCGTTCGCGGCATTCTGGTCGTGTTTTGCGACGAGCAATTGAAGCTGGGGACGGCGACGCGGAAGGCACTGGGGACCGCCTCCGAGACGATCAAGCGGGCCGCAGCTGCCAACCAGTTCAAGGGCAAAAGCGGCGCCGCGCTGGACATTCTGGCGCCGGACGGAATCAAGGCCGACCGTCTGATCGTGATCGGCGCCGGCAAGCCGTCCGATCTCAAGGAGAAGGATTTTCTCAAATTCGGCGGCGTGACATCCGGCAAGCTCAACGCCGGCAGCCATGCCATGACCATCATCGCCGAATTGCCCGATGCGACGATGACAGCGGACCAGGCGGCCGCGATCGCGACCGGTGTCCGGCTGCGCGCCTACAAGTTCGACCGTTATAAGACCAGGAAAAAGGACGGCGAGAACGGCGCTGTACGGGCCGATGTCTCGGTCGCCGTGGCTGATGCCGCGGCTTCGAAAAAGGCGTTTGCGCCCGATGCGCATATCGTCGATGGCGTCAATCTGGCGCGTGAACTCGTCAACGAGCCGCCGAACGTGCTCTACCCCGAGGAGTTCGCACGTCGCGCCACCCAGCTCCGCAAGCTCGGCGTCAATGTCGAGGTGCTCGACGTCAAGGCGATGACCAAGCTCGGCATGGGCGCGCTGCTCGGCGTCGCGCAAGGATCGGTCCGACCCGGCCGCACCGTGATCATGCGCTGGAACGGCGGCAAGAAGGGCGAGGCGCCGGTCGCATTCGTCGGCAAGGGCGTCTGCTTCGACACCGGCGGCATCTCCATCAAGTCGGCGGGCGGCATGGAGGATATGAAGGGTGACATGGGTGGCGCGGCCTGCGTGGTCGGGCTGATGCATGCGCTCGCAGCGCGCAAGGCGCGCGTCAACGTCGTCGGCGCCATCGGCCTCGTCGAGAACATGCCCGACGGCAACGCGCAACGTCCCGGCGACATCGTCACCTCGATGTCCGGCCAGACCATCGAGATCATCAACACCGACGCCGAAGGACGCTTGGTGCTCGCCGACGTGCTTTGGTACGTCGCCAAGAAGTTCAAGCCGAAATTCATGGTCGATCTCGCAACCCTGACCGGTGCGATCATGGTCGCACTCGGCACCGATCACGCCGGGCTGTTCTCCAACAATGACGAGCTCTCCGAGCGCCTCGCCAAGGTGGGACTGGAGACCGGTGAGAAAGTCTGGCGCATGCCGCTCGGTCCCGAATACGACAAGCAGATCGACTCGCAATTCGCCGACATGAAGAACACCGGCACGCGCAACGGCGGCTCGATTACTGCGGCTCAGTTCCTGCAGCGCTTCGTTGACGGCACGCCATGGGCCCATCTCGACATCGCGGGCACCGCGATGGGGGCGCCGAAAACCGAGATCAACCAGAGCTGGGGTTCCGGTTATGGCGTCCGCCTGCTCGAACGCCTCGTCTCGGAGTATTATGAATCGAAGAAGTGAGGCGGCTGACCCCGCATGACCGAGGTTCTGTTCTACCATCTGCAGAACATGACGCTGGAAAGCGTGCTGCCGCCGCTGCTCGAGAAGTCGCTCGAGCGCGGCTGGCGCGTGGTCGTGCAATCGACATCGCAGGAGCGCGCCGAGACGCTCGATGCGCATTTATGGACCTACAGCGACGATTCGTTCCTGCCGCACGCGATCTGGCGCGTCGGCGACGCGCAGGACCAGCCGATCATCCTGTCGATCGAGGAGGGGAATCCGAACCGGGCCAATGTCCGGTTCCTGATTGAAAATGCGGCGTTGCCGGCCGATTGCGACAGCTATGAGCGGGTGGTTCTCGTGTTCAACGGCGACGATCCGGATGCGGTCGCTGCGGCGCGGGAGAACTGGGCCGCTTGCAAAGCGCGGGGCTTCGAGGTCACCTACTGGCAAGCCGACGAGCGGGGGCGATGGCAGCGGCGCCAATAGCGATATCAGGCAATTAATGATAATTCGAGGTTTCTTGCGGCGGGCCACGGTCATGCCGCAAAGTGATGTTCGGACAACCCCTTACGCATAAGGGTAGGAGCCTTGTCGATCGTGCGGGACGGAACATTCAGTCGAAAGTCGCTGCTGGCGCTGCTCGTGCTTGCGCCCGGCCTGGCCGGCTGCTCGAGCGCGTCCGACATTTTCTCGCGCGATGCGGATTGGTTCTCGCGTCCGAGCCGGGTGTTCATTCGCAACATCTCGATCGAATCCCCGCCGCTGACACCCGATAAGCCGGTGACCAACGACGACCTCGTCAGTGCCGACGGGGGCTGTCCGGGCATGGCACCACCCCCCGGTGCCACCGATGCGAACGCACTTGCAGACGGCGCCGCGGGTGCGCCAGCGCCCCAGCCGATGGGCGGGACCGTCGCGCTCGGTCATACCGAGTGCGACGTCGTACGCGGCATCGGTGCACCTGACAGCGTGAACATGTCCAGCGGCCCACGTGGCGACCGCGTCGCGGTCGTGACCTGGTCGCGCGGGCCGCGCGCCGGCATCTACACCTTCACCGGCGGCCGGCTGACGTCGGTCGAGCGTGGGCCGGATGCCGCGCCGGAGCCGAAGGTCGCAAAGCCGAAGAAGAAAAAGCCGGCAGCGACCAAGCCTCCGGCAACCTCAAACGGTTGAGGCGAGAACAGGGCGACGTCTCGATTCGCCGCTTACTCGCCGCTTGCTAATTCGTTGCCTCATCATATTCGGCGCTGGCCTCCAGCCACTTTTGCTCGGCGCGCTGCAACGCGCTTTCGGCGCCGGCGCGTGCCTTGGTGAGTTGCGCCGCCTGCTTGGGATCGCGCGTGAAGATATCGGGCAACGCAAGCGCGGTGTCGATCTTGGTGATGATGCCGTTGATGCGCTCGATCTCGGCCTCGGCCTGCGTGATCCGCTGTTTGGGCGAAACGCGCCTTTCGCTCCTGCCGCGCTCGGGCCTTGCAGCCTCCTTGATGCGTTCGCGGGAGGCCGGCCGGCTGCCACTGGCCGACAGGACCATCTTCCGGTAGTCGTCGAGATCGCCGTCATACGCCGTCACGGCCTGGTTGGCGACGATCCAAAGCTGATCGGCGCAGGCCTCGATCAGGTAGCGGTCATGTGAGACCATGATGATGGCGCCGGGAAAATCATTGATGGCCTCCGCCAGCGCGGCGCGGCTGTCGATGTCGAGATGGTTGGTCGGTTCGTCCAGGATGATCATGTTCGGGCCGAAGAAGGTCGCAAGCCCGAGCAGCAGCCGTGCCTTCTCGCCGCCTGAGAGGCTCTGCACCTTGGTGTCTCCGGCTTTTCCGGAAAAGCCGATCGCACCGACCCGGCCGCGGACCTTGCTCTCGGGCGCTTCCGGCATCAGCTTGCGGATATGGTCATAAGGCGAGCCATCGAGATTGAGCTCATCGACCTGATGCTGGGCGAAATAGCCGACCGACAATTTGTCGGCGCGCGTGACCCTGCCCGAGAATGGCGCCAGCTTGCCCGCCAGCAGCTTGACCAGCGTCGACTTGCCGTTGCCGTTGGCACCGAGCAGCGCGATGCGATCGTCGGAATCGATGCGCAGCGTCACGCGATTGAGCACGGGCTTGCTTGCCTCGTAGCCGACCGAGACGTCATCGACCGCGATGATCGGGGGTGACAGCAGTTTCTCGGGCGTCGGGAACGAAATCTCGCGGACGTCCTGCGTCACGAGAGCCGTGACCGGCTTCATCCGCTCCAGCATCTTCACGCGTGACTGGGCCTGCCGCGCCTTTGAGGCCTTGGCCTTGAACCGGTCGACAAAGGCCTGCAGCCGCTTGCGCTCATCGGCCTGCCGCTTGGCATGCTTGGCATCGAGCATGTCGCGTGATGCGCGCTGCTCCTCGAACGAGGAATAGGTGCCCTTGTAGAGCGTCAGTTTGCCGCGATCGAGGTGCAGGATCTGATCGACCGAGGTATCCAGCAGGTCGCGGTCATGGCTGATGACGATCACCGTGCGCGGATAGTTGGCGAGGTGATTCTCCAGCCACAGCGTGCCTTCGAGATCGAGATAGTTGGTGGGCTCGTCCAGCAACAGCAGATCGGGCGCCGAGAACAGCGTCGCGGCGAGCGCGACGCGCATGCGCCAGCCGCCGGAAAATTCGGCGCAGGGACGCGCCTGGTCGGTCGTCGAGAACCCGAGGCCTGACAGGATCGCAGCGGCGCGGGCCGGAGCCGAATGGGCGTCGATGTCGATCAGCCGAGTTTGGATTTCGGCGATCCGGTGCGGATCCTGCGCGCTCTCGGCCTCGCGCAACAAAGCGTCGCGCTCGAGATCGGCCCTCAGCACGACCTTGATCAGGCTCTCGGGACCATCAGGCGCTTCCTGTGCGAGGCTGCCGATCCGCCAGCGCGGCGGGATCGCGATGCTGCCGTTTTCGGTCGGGAGGTCGCCACGGATGGCATGAAACAGCGTCGACTTGCCGACCCCATTGCGGCCGACAAATCCGACGCGCGCGCCGGGTACGATCTGCACGGAACTGTGATCGATCAGCAGCCTTCCGGCGATCCGGACCGAGATGTCGGTGATGGTGAGCATGCAGCGTTGTCACCGGACCCGCCGCCAAACGCAACCCGTCTAAGTGTAAAATCTGCTCCGAAAGCCTGTCCCGGCGCGCCTCGGGAAATGCATCTTGGGGCCGATATCGGCCCCAAGGGATCTAACAGCGGAATCTAACGGCGATCCTGCTCGCGTCGGCGCATTTCGTCCACGAGCTGCTGTAGACGTGGTGAAAGCGAAGTCTCCGCGCGCATGTTTTGTTGCAGCCGTTCACCAACGGCGTCGCAGATTTGGCGACTCGTCTTGTGATCGATCTGGTCGAAATCGCTGTTGGCCTGGGTGATCGTCATGGCATTTCTCTCGGGCAGGTTTTTGAGCATTTCTTGTGGCGAGTTCCGCCTCGCGGCATTTAGTCAATCTGTGACATATCAAGTCGCGAGCCCGAGTTTGGTTTCCGGTTGCGGAGCTATCATGCATCGCCCTGAAGCAGCGGTCGCCGCGTGTGGCGACAGGTTCCAGCGCAAAAAAAAGCCCCGGCGCGATGGCCGGGGCTGTTGAAGTCAGGGGAGGGTCGTCAAATCAGTAGCAGCGGTTGATCAGCCGCCAGCGGGGGCCCCAGGGGGTCGGGACCACGCGCCGCACGTAGCAGCCGCCAGAGCCATATCCGTAGCCGCCGTAATAGGCGGGACCTCCGGCGAAGAAGCGCGGGCCGCCCCAACCGCCGTGCCAGCCGCCATGCCATCCACCACCACCATGCCAGCCACCCCAGGCAGAGGCGGAGGTCGGGGCAAGCGCGGCTGCACCCAGTGAAATGGCGGCAATCGCAGCAAGCGAGAGTTTGCGTAACATGATCGTCTCCTCGAGGTTTGGGCGCGCATCGAGGCGCCCGCGGTGACATCGTTTCCCGAGACGTCCTGTGCGGCTTGCGGAAGGGGCAGCAAGGCGTCCGATCGATGCAGAGCCTAAGCCGCTGCAGCTGAACGCCAGCGGCACGGCGCTGACAGAATGGGTTCACCTTCGTGAAATCGTCGTAATTTGGCCGGGGCGGGAGCCCTGCCGCAGCCGCTGCCACGCCGGATTCGTCACGAGAACGCGTCAAAACTAATGGCTAACGCGTCACAGGGTCGCTTGCCGTTACTCCATCGCGCCGATATAAGCCCCGGCAACTCCCAACCACCCTTTGCAAGGACGAATCATGGCGATTGAACGCACCTTTTCGATCATCAAGCCCGATGCCACCGAGCGCAACCTGACCGGTGCGGTCAACGCTGTTATCGAGAAGGCCGGACTGCGGATCGTGGCACAGAAGCGCATCCGCATGACCCGCGAACAGGCCGAGACCTTCTATGCGGTCCACAAAGCGCGCCCGTTCTTTGGCGAACTGGTCGACTTCATGATCTCGGGCCCGGTCGTGGTCCAGGTGCTCGAAGGCGAGGGCGCCGTCCTTAAGTATCGCGACGCGATGGGTGCGACCGATCCGTCGAAGGCGGCCGAGGGCACGATCCGCAAGCTCTATGCAAAATCGATCGGCGAGAACTCGGCGCACGGTTCGGACGCGGCAGAGACTGCGGCGATCGAGATCGCGCAGTTCTTCTCCGGCAACGAAATCGTCGGCTAACGTACGATCCGGAAGGCGGCACTGGTCTTCCGAAGAGACCGTGCCCAGATAGACCAGGGGAGCGGCGCGCGATCGCCGCCAGGGGGCGGCCGCTAGGCCGAATAGGATTCGCTGTGGACTGGCTGTGGCAGATCTTCGATCCAGCGCACCTCGGCGCGTTCTTTAGCCAGTTCAAGGACGAGATGGCGACGCCGACCTTCTGGGTCGCCGTCGGCAAGATCATCTGGATCAATGTCCTGCTGTCGGGCGACAACGCGCTCGTGATCGCGCTTGCCTGCCGCGGTCTGGCGCCGCGCCAGCGCCTGTGGGGCATGACTTTCGGCGCAGCCGCAGCAGTGCTGCTGCGCGTCATCTTCACCGGCATCGTCGCCAGCCTGATGGAGCTGCCTTATCTGAAGCTCGTCGGCGGACTGGCGCTGATCGTGATCGCCGCCAAGCTGCTGGTGCCGGAGCAGGAGGACGAAGACAGCGTCGATGCGGCCTCGCATTTGTGGGCGGCGGTGCAGATCGTCGTCGTCGCCGACGTCGTGATGAGCCTCGACAACGTGATCGCGGTGGCGGCCGCCGCCAATGGCAGCGTGCCGCTCCTGGTGCTGGGGCTTGCGATCAGCGTTCCCCTGATCGTCGCCGGCGCCGCGCTGATCATGGCGCTGCTCAACAAATTGCCGCTTCTGGTCTGGGCCGGTGCCGCGCTGCTCGGTTGGATCGCGGGCGACGTCATCGCGACCGATCCGGCCGTGCATCCGAAGCTCGACGCGCTGTTCGCTGGCCCGCTCGGTGCCAAGCTCGATTCCTGGTTGGCGTCGGTAGGCATGAGCCCGCAATTCGGCCATGGCGGCAGCGGCGGCGAAATGCTGTTCGGCGTGCTCGGCGTGATCGTGGTGCTGATCGCAGGGTCGATCTGGCGCCGCCACGCGCTGCGGAAGGCCAAGCACGCCGCGAAGCCGGCGTGACCGCAACCGGTTAACGCCGTACGATCGAGCCGGCGCGCCCAACCAGCCGCGCCAACTGCTTGAAGCGGCTGCCGACGCGGTCGGCGACGAGATCGACCATCCGGTGCTCGAACACCAGCATCAGCTTGCGGCCCTGGGTCCGGAAATGGGTTGCCGGCAGCACGCCGGTACGGGCAGCCGAGATCAGGTGGGCGACGCGGAACGCGGCGCCGAGTACGCGGGCGCGCTCGTCCATTGCCGGCGTCACCAGCGCGCGGATCTGCAGCGGCGGCTCGTTTCCCTCGCTCAGTCCCGCGTAGCGGTAGAACACCGAGAGCGCGACGAAGGCGCGGCCCTGGTGTGTGATCGAACCGAAATTTCCGTTCATGATCAGGCTGAGGGTTTCCTCGCCGCGATGATCCGGATGCACCCGCCAGCCGATGTCCGACAACAGGCAGGCGACGTGGCGCAGCCGGCGATCCTCCTCGGTCTCGCGCAGCTTGACCACCCGCACCAGCCGGTCGGTCCACGCGCTCAGCTCCTGGGCGTGACGGCCCGAGCGCGACAGCAATTCGTTGAGGTTCTGCGCGGCACAGACCAGGCCGTCCTTGGCACGCTCGGTCTGCGGCAGCATCTCGTACAGCAGACCTTCGCGCACGCCGAAGGTCGAGAACACGATGGTCTTCGGCTGCGCGACGCGGATGATGTATTCGAGCACCAGCGCGGCATAGGTCAGCAGCGGTCGCCGGGCGTCGGCGACCGCCTCGATGTTGGCCAGCATATTGGTGGCCGCGAGCCGCCGCAGCCGCTGCGCGAAGTCGAGCACGTCGGCGGCCGGAAGAGAATAGCCGTGCATCACCTTGAGCGGATAGCCGCTCTGGATGATGTGGATGCGCGCCAGCGCGCGCCAGGTGCCGCCGACCGCATAGAAGGTGCGGCCACGGCCGGCCTTGAGCTGGGCGACGCCGAGCAACTCGTTCTTGACGATACGTTCCGCCCGCTTGAGCGATTTGTGCGAGAGGTCCTGCAGCGCAAGGCTGCCGAGCGGCAACGTCACGCCGCTGCGCACGCGGTTGCCTCTTACGTCGATCAGTTCGAGCGAGCCGCCCCCGAGATCGCCGACGATGCCGTTTGGGTTGTGCACACCGGAGACGACGCCGAGCGCCGACAGTTTTGCTTCACGCGGTCCGGAGAGAATCTCGATCTTGGCGCCGCAGATCCGTTCGGCCCTGGCGATGAAATCGGCGCCGTTCTTGGCATCGCGGCAGGCGGCGGTCGCGATCGCGTAGACGCGGCCGACCTGCTGGATCTTGCACAGCGCCCGGAAGCGACGAAGCGCGGTGAGCGCCTTGTTGACGGCATCGGTCGCGAGCAGGCCGGTGCTTTGGACCTCGCGGCCGAGCCCGCACAGCGCCTTCTCGTTGAAGATGGTGACGAGATTGCGTGCCATCGACTCGTACACGACGAGACGGACCGAGTTCGAGCCGATATCGATGACAGCGACGCTCGCAGCGCGCTTCCGCGGTCGCTTCACCGTGTAGTTCCCTTATGACGATGACGGCTGCTGGCGTTCGTTGCGACGCGTGAGCCGGCGGGGCGAGGATTCCTTGAGAGACTTGCCACGGCCGGACAGACTCGGATTTGTCATGAAGTAGTTGTGCAGGTTGAAAGGCTCTTCGCCTTTCGCGGCCTTCATACGCGTTGACGATCCATCCGGCAACAATTGCCAGCTCTGCTCGGTGTCCTTCAGGTTGGCGACCATGATCTGTTCGAGAACCTGCTGATGCACCGTGGGATTTTGCAGCGGACAGAGCACTTCGACGCGGCGGTCGAGGTTTCGCGGCATCATGTCGGCGGACGAGATATACACAGCAGCTTTCGTGCTCGGCAGGCCTTGCCCCATGCCGAAGCAGTAGATTCGGCCATGTTCCAGGAAGCGGCCGATGATCGATTTGACGCGGATATTCTCGGATAGTCCGGGCAGGCCGGGCCGCAGGCAACAGATGCCGCGCACCACGAGCTCGATCGAGACGCCGGCCTGCGAGGCTTCATACAGCGCGTCGATGATATCGGGATCGACCAGCGCGTTCATCTTCATCCAGATCATGCCGGGCCGGCCATGGCGGACATGGGCGATCTCGCCGTGGATGTGTTCGATGATCCGCTTGCGCAACGTCAGCGGCGACACAGCCATCTTCTCGATGTCGCTCGGCTCGGCATAGCCGGTGATGTAATTGAACACCCGCGCAGCATCGCGGCCGATGATCTGGTCCGAGGTGAAGTAGGAGACGTCGGTGTAGATGCGCGCGGTCACCGGGTGGTAGTTGCCGGTGCCGGTGTGCACATAGGTCGTGAGGCTGCCGCCCTCGCGGCGCACCACCATCGACAGCTTGGCGTGGGTCTTCAGCTCGATGAAGCCGTAAACCACCTGCACGCCGGCGCGTTCGAGGTCGCGGGCCCAGCGGATATTGGCCTCCTCGTCGAAGCGCGCCTTCAGTTCGATCAGCGCGGTGACCGACTTGCCGGCCTCGGCGGCATCCGCCAAGGCCCGCACGATCGGAGAGTTGTTCGAGGTGCGATACAGCGTCTGCTTGATTGCGACGACGTCGGGGTCGCGCGCCGCCTGCTGCAGGAACTGGACGACGACGTCGAACGATTCATAGGGGTGATGGACCACCAGGTCCTTCTGTCGGATGGCGGCGAAGATGTCGCCGCCATGGTCGCGCACGCGCTCGGGATGGCGCGGCACATAGGACGGGAATTCAAGGTCGGGGCGATCGAGACGGGTGAGCTGCGACAGCTCGTTCATGGCGAGCACGCCGTCGACCAGGAAGATCTCGTCGTCCGCCGCCGACAGCGCGCGCTGCACGAAGCTGCGCAGCTCTTCCGGCATCTTGGCCTCGATCTCGAGACGGATCACCGATCCGCGCCGGCGGCGTTTGAGCGCGGTCTCGAACAGGCGGACAAGGTCTTCGGCCTCTTCCTCGATTTCGAGCTCGGAGTCTCTGATGATCCGGAACGCACCCTGGCCTTTGACCGTGTAGCCGGGGAACAGCCGGCCGATGAACAGGCCGGTCGCCTGTTCCAGCGTGATCAGCCGCACCGCGCCGCCGTCCTTTGCGACAGGGATACGGATGAAGCGGTCGATCTTGCCGGGCATGCGGATCAGTGCGTTCATCGGCTTGCCATCGGAGACCCGCGCCAGATGCAGCGCCACGGTGAAGCCGAGGTTCGGGATGAAAGGGAACGGGTGGGCCGGATCGATCGCCAGCGGCGTCAGCAGCGGGAAGATGTTGTGGAGGAAGTGATCCTCGATCCAGGTGCGCTCGGACTTGGTGACGTCGCGACCGTCGACCAGCTGGATGCCGGCCCCGGACAGGATCGTGCGGAGGTCGCTCCAGATCGCCTGCTGGTCCGAGGCGAGCTGCGAGACCGACTTGTGGATCATCACGAGCTGTTCCGCCGGCAGTAGGCCGTCCGGGCTGCGCTCGGCAATCCCTTCGCGGACCTGCGCCTTGATGCCGGCGACGCGGACCATGAAGAACTCGTCAAGGTTATTCGCTGAAATCGACAGAAACCGGACGCGCTCCAGCGCGGGATGGCCGAGATTGACTGATTCCTCGAGCACCCGGCGATTGAAATGCAGCCAGGAGAGTTCGCGATTGATGAATCGCTCGGGGCTGGTCGCGATCGCAGGGACCGTCGGGGTGTCCGTCTCTTTGTCTTTTATTTCAATAGCTTGCGACGAGTCCATCAAGTGTCGATCCAATTCGGGGCGTGGGGCCGGGGCGGTCTAGCCGAAGGCCGCGCAAACCATGTGATATTGCGATGACGTTTCAATGACATTGATGTTCCGCCAGCTTCCGTCGTCAAGTCTGGCGGGACCGCTTCAGGCATCGCGCAACAGTTCGGCCGCGAGCGCCCGCGTGACCGGCCGGCCCAGCCGCAGCGCTTCGGTATCCAGCAATTCGACCGCCTGCCGGACGGCGGCATAGGAGCGCTCGATCCGGGTGGTCAGGTAGGTCACGACCGACTCGTCCACGGTCATTTGGCGGTCGGCGCAGAATTTCAGGATCAGGCTGCGAAACACCAAATCGTCGGGCGGCAACAGCGTCACCACCGGCACCGCGCGCAGCCGCGAGCGAAGGTCACGAAGTTCGATCTCGATGGCGGCGGGCGCGATGCGTGCGGTGATCAGGACGAAGGCATCGTCCTGACGCGCGAGATTCATCAGATGGAACATCGCGCGCTCGTCGAAATCTGACGGCCGCAGATCTTCGACCACCAGCGCCCCGGTTGCGAGCGCCGCAGGCACGCCATCCGCGGTCAGCGCATGCGCCGAGGTCGCGCGCGCACCTGATAGCTCGGCCCAGATCGCGGCCAGATGGCTCTTGCCGGAGCCTTCCGGTCCGACCAGCAGCATGATGCGGTTCGGCCAGTCGGGCCAGCGATCGATCAGCGCCAGCGCCGCTTCATTGGCCGGACCCTCGAGGAAGTCGTCGCGGGTCAGTCGCTCCTCGTGCGGCAATGCCAAGGCCAATTGACGAGGTTGAACGCTACCTGCCACACAAATCTCCAAACCAGCTATCGCGCGTCGATCGTGCTCATGTGTCGCACCCACTCGACGAGATAGAGGGAGACGGAAACCAAAGTAAAGGTCGTGACGAATCCCATCAGGATCAGGTCATAGGGGTGTGGCCGGAACCCGAACCCGAGCGAGGCCAGCACCAGCGCCGCGAACGCGACCTGCGCCACCGTATTCAGCTTCGACACCATCAGCGGCTTCATCTCAACCGGCTTGTCGAACAACCATGACACAATCACGGCGGAAACGATCATGATATCGCGCGACACCACGAGGATCACGATCCAGCGTGGCACCGCGCCCCAGATCCCGAGCGCGACATAGATCGAAACCAGCAGCGCCTTGTCGGCGAGGGGATCGAGCAGGGCGCCGAGCTCGCTCGTCATGTTGAAGCGCTTGGCCAGGAAGCCGTCGACTGCGTCCGAGACACCGGCGATCACGAAGATCGCGAATGCGATCTCCATCTGGCTGGAGACGATGGCCCAGACGATCACCGGCACCAGGATGATGCGGCCAAGGGTAATGATGTTCGGAATACTCAACTTGGTCGCTTCCCGGCTACAAGCCTGATTTTACTCGATATCCGGCTCTTGGGTGCAGTGGCCGGATGTTATCTACATAGTTACGCGACGCGTGGGCCGCGAGCCATTGCGCGGCGGCGGAATTCCTCGTAACCAGCCGCTGATCATCTGGAATTGGGCATGACCGAGCGCAAAAACGGGCTCACTTACGCGGATTCGGGCGTCGATATCGATGCCGGCAATCGTCTGGTCGATCTGATCAAACCGATGGTGCGGGCCACGGCGCGCCCCGGAGCGGACGCCGAGATCGGCGGCTTCGGCGGGCTGTTCGACCTCAAGGCCGCGGGCTTCAAGGATCCGGTCCTGGTGGCTGCGACCGACGGCGTCGGCACCAAGCTGAAGATCGCGATCGAAACCGGCATTCATGGCGGCATCGGCATCGACCTGGTGGCGATGTCGGTCAATGACCTCGTCGTGCAGGGCGCGGAGCCGCTGTTCTTCCTCGATTATTTCGCCTGCGGCAAGCTCGACCCCGAGGCCACGGCGGCGATCGTGATGGGAATCGCCGAAGGTTGCCGCGAATCCGGCTGCGCGCTGATCGGCGGTGAGACCGCCGAGATGCCGGGCCTCTACAAGGACGGCGACTACGACCTCGGCGGCTTCGCCGTCGGCGCCGCCGAGCGCGGCACGCTGCTGCCGAGCGGCGATATCGCCGCGGGCGATGCGGTGATCGGTCTGGCATCCTCGGGTGTGCACTCCAACGGCTACTCGCTGGTGCGCAAGATCGTCGAGATGTCCGGTGTTGCCTATGACGCGGCGGCGCCGTTCGCGCCTGTCATGACGCTCGGCGCGGCGCTGCTGACGCCGACGCGGCTTTACGTGAAATCCTGCCTGCGCGCGATCCGCGAGACCGGCGCGGTCAAGGGGCTCGCGCATATCACCGGCGGCGGCTTCACCGACAACATCCCGCGCGTGCTGCCCAAGCATCTCGGCGTCGGCATTGATCTGGCGCGGCTGCCGGTGCTGCCGGTGTTCAAATGGCTGGCGGCGCAGGGCGGCATTGCCGAGCTCGAATTGCTGCGCACCTTCAACTGCGGCATCGGGATGATTGCAATCGTCAAGGCTGATGCGATCGACCAGGTCGCGGAGGTGTTCACCGCCAACGGCGAGACCGTGGCGGTGCTGGGCGAGGTGGTCGAGACGAGCGGCGAGCACCGCGTGGTCTATAACGGTCATCTCGATCTCTCGCGATGAAGCGCCGCGTCGCCATCCTGATATCGGGCCGCGGCTCCAACATGGCCGCGCTGATCGAGGCCGCCAAGGCGCCGGATTTTCCGGCCGAGATCGTGGTCGTGATCTCCAACCGCGCCGGCGCCGCGGGGTTGGAGCGGGCGGCCGCCAGCGGTGTTCCAACCGTCGTCATCGAGAGCAAGCCGTTCGGCAAGGATCGCGCCGGCTTCGAGGCCGTGCTGCAGCAGGTGCTCGACGAGAAGCGGGTCGAGTTGATCTGCCTCGGCGGCTTCATGCGGCTGTTCACCCCGGAGTTCGCGCAGGCGTGGTACGGGCGGATGCTCAACATCCATCCATCGCTGCTGCCGTGCTTTCCCGGCCTCGATCCGCACGGCCAGGCGCTGCGCGCGGGCGTAAAGCTCTCCGGCGCGACGGTGCATTTCGTGATCCCGGAGACCGATGCGGGGCCGATCGTGATGCAGGGCGCGGTCACCGTGGCCGATGACGACACGCCCGAGACGCTCGCCGCACGCGTCATCACAATTGAGCATCGTATCTACCCCGAGGCGCTGCGGCTCCTGGCAAGCGGCCGCCTCAGGCTGGACGGCGATCTCTGCCGGACGCTGGGAAGCGCTGCATCCGACAGCACGCTGATCGCGCCGGCGGCGAGCTAGCGCGCCGGCACGCGAAGGAAATCCCCCGGAGGTGATTCGGCCGGGGGCGGTGGCGAGACGTCCTGCGCTGACGGCGCCGGCGTTCAGACCTTGAGATTCTCCGCGGAAGCTTTGCCGCGGTTCTCGACCAGATCGTATTCGACGGTCTGGTTTTCGTTGAGCGTCGAGAGCCCGGCACGCTCGACCGCCGAGATGTGGACGAACACGTCCTTGTCTCCAACGGCCGGCTTGATGAACCCGTAACCCTTCGTCGGGTTGAACCACTTGACGGTACCCTTCGGCATCGCCTCTCTCCCAGTTTAGATACAAAAAAGACGCGGCCACGTTTTGCACGTGCCACGCCACAAACGGGCTTTCCGGTGTCTGTTCAATTCCCGAGTCTTCAAGGTCGAAGTCTTCAACGTCGCGAAACGCACAGTCGAACGGCCGCAATCCGAGTGTGAAGGGATTGCAACACGAAAATCGCAGCTTAGCAAGCCTCTGGCATGCCTCGGCGAATCTTCGCGATGCAACCGCAACCTGTGGCCGCCCGACAACAACGCGTTGCGCTCGGCCAGTGGCCGATCGCCCAAGGCGTTGACGCCTCGCGCAAACTGGAGGCAAATCGGCCGGGGCAGGGCCGGATTTCCGTACCTCTCGCGGCTTGCTGAGCTCCTGGGGAATTGAACGTATGTGCCGCTCATCGCGTGGTTGGCTAGCTGGACTGGCCGGAACTGCCGGCGGCCTCGTGCGGGCGGCCGTGGTCGCCGTGCTCGTCGGCGTCGCGATGGCCACCTCGGCCCATGCACAGACCCCGACGCCGACACCAACGCCTACGCCCACGGTAACCCCCACGCCGACCCCCACACCTTCGCCGACACCCAGCCCGGCGCCGACCCCGACCCAGACGATGATCAATGCCAATGTCTCGGCCGGGTCGACCGTCACCAATCTCGGCAGCAACTTCCTGGAGCGGCTCAACAACCAGACGACCAACGGCTTCAACCGGATGTCGCGCAACAATCCCGGCGGCGGCGGTGCATCCGAGAGCACGGACGGGCCGGTCTACCGCAGTTGGGTCGAGGGCTACGGCCTCTCGATGACCAACGGCGCGGTCGGCGGCTATGTCGGCGACACCAGGACAACCTGGGGCGGCGTTGCCGGGATCGGGGCGCGCGTTGCGCCAGGCGTCAACATCGGCTTCTCGATCGACCAGAGCCACACCGACATCGACGTGCCGCTGGCGCTGCAATCGGCATCGCTCGATCTCACCCAGTTCGGCTTCAGCGCTTCGCTCGACAAGGGGCCGTGGACCTGGGCGGTCGCGATCGTGCACGGCTTCGGCAAGATCAACTCCAGCCGCGACACCGGCTTCGGGCTCGCGATCGCGGGTTACAATGCGCGGCTCGACGGCGCGATCAGCGAGCTCAGCTATTACATCGACAAGGACCAGAGCCGGCTGGTGCCCAAGGGCGCGCTGGAATACGTCCACGCGCGGACCGGATCGTATCAGGAGATCGGCGGCCTCGATCCGGTGTCGGCGACCGCAGCCAGCGTCGACCGGATGCGCCTGCTGCTCGGCGCCGAGGTCGGGCACTACTGGATATTCGACCAGAAGATTCTCGATCTCTCCGCCTACGGCAAGTTCGTCGACAATCTCGTGCAGAATTTCAGCAACACCACCGTCACGCTCGGCGCCCAGAGCCTCACGCTGCAGGGCATCGGCGAGAGCCAGTATGGCGCCGACGCTGGCGCAGCAGCGTCGCTCAGCCTGACTTCCACGGCGCGCATCTACGTCAACTACGACGCCAAGTTCCGCGCCGCGATGCAGTCGCATCAGGGGACCATCGGCTTCGAAGTGAAGTGGTGAGCTACTCCCGATCCACCCGCACCACGCGGCCCTTGTCGATCGCGAGCGCCAGTTCGCCGCGCTTCAGCTTGAGGGCTGCCTCGCCGAACAGTTCGCGCCGCCAGCCGTGCAGGGCGCCGACATCGGCATTGTCGTCGGCGGCGATCTGCTCGAGATCGTCGACGGTCGCGATCACCTTGCTCGCCACCGCGTGGCGCTCGGAGGTCATGCGCAACAGCACCTTCAACAGCTCGACGGTCGCGGCACCATTGGAATTGTTGCGCGGCTTTTCGAGCTTCGGCAGCGTGGCCTGATCGCGCGCCAGCCCGCGCTGCACGGCGGCGATGATGTCGCTGCCCCATTTGGAGCGGTCAAAACCCTTCGGCAGCGAACGCAGACTGGCGAGCTTTTCCAGCGAGGTCGGCGCGTGGGTTGCGATATCGCCGACCGCGTCGTCCTTCAGCACGCGCGAGCGCGGCACGTCGCGGCTCTGTGCCTCCTGTTCGCGCCAGGCCGCGACCTCGATCAGCACCGCGAGCTCGCGCGGCTTGCGGACGCGGGTCTTGAGCCGCTCCCAGGCGCGTTCGGGGTGGAAGTCGTAGGTCTTCGGCGACGTCAGGACCTCCATCTCCTCGCTGACCCACTCGCTGCGGTCGCGCTTCTTCAGGTCGGCGTCGAGGGCCGCGAAGACGTCGCGCAGATGGGTGACGTCGGAGACCGCGTAGTGAAGCTGGTCGTCGGTCAGCGGCCGGCGCGACCAGTCGGTGAAGCGGTGGGTCTTGTCCGGCCGGTGGCCGGTGACGCGCTCGACCAGCTGGTCATAGGCGATGCTGTCGCCATAGCCGAGCACCATGGCGGCGACCTGGGTGTCGAAGATCGGGCGGGGAATGGTGCCGGAGAGGTGCCAGACGATCTCGATGTCTTGCCGCGCCGCGTGGAACACCTTGAGGACCGCTTCGTTCGACATCAGTTCGAAAAGCGGCTTGAGGTCGATCCCCGGCGCCAGCGCGTCGACCACGACGGCCTCGTCCGCGCTCGCCATCTGCACGACGCAGAGCAACGGATAGTAGGTCGTCTCCCGCAGGAACTCGGTGTCGACGGTGATGACCTTGTGTTGGGCGAGGCGGTCGCAGACGGCCGCAAGGTCGGAGGTGGTGGTAATCAGATCCATGAACTGTCCATAACGCTTACCAACGCGTTCGGACGAAAGGGCTACTATGTCAAGGGTCTTGCTGGGATTTTGGCTCTGCATAGGGGGCAGAATTCGACCTTTTGCACGGCTTCGCGGTCTCGCGGCGCGGTTTGCGTCCGAGGATTGAGTATCTTCCGCCCTCATCTGGACAGGGCGCAGGGAAAGCCGGGTGCCGATCGCACCCATGGGCCCCGTGCAACAAAAAGCACGGGGGCAGGACCACAGGTGTAACCGGAAACAACCCGGCTTTCCCTGCGCGATGGGTTACGGCTTATACGTGCTCCCCGGCGAAGACCGGGCTTGTTTGTCACCGTCGTCCGCCAAACGCGTATGCGCCTTGCGAACTTTTGCCTGCCACTGGGGCGTCGAGACCACACGATTTCACCGTCCGCCTCAGCCAAGCTCGTCAGTCGTGACATCGGCGTCCATCGCATCCCACCGCGCGTTCGTGACGTGCGCTCGCCCCTCAATCGGGTGGGACGGGCACATCTATACACTGAGTCGCCCTTCGGATAAAGCGAAATATTTTTGCGCGAGGGGCTTGCGCCGTCGGGCAACTCAGTGATTGGCGTCCTCCGGCGCGGACTCTGCAACCGTCTCTCGGAGTTGGAAGTTGACGCAGGGAACTTCCGGAACCCCAAATCGTTATGTCCTCATGGATTATGAAGCCCAAGAGAAGCGGCAACCCACTGCCGAGGAACGCGCGGCAAAGAAGGAAAAGAGCCTTTGGGACGCCAAGAAGGCGCTCGCCGAGCGGAAAAAGGCGGATGACGCCTTTCGTGCAAACTTCGAACGCTTGAAGGCCGAGCGCCTCACGCGCGAACAGAAGTCATAGCGTATCACGAGGGCGGATACCTCTCGGTGAATTGGGGCCCTCGGTTCTCCCGGGGCCTTTTGTTTGAACAGTGGTCGAGTTCGCGCGTTAGCAATTCCAGAGAGGACGAAAAAAATGGACGTCAAAGAGCATATGGAAGTGATCGGCGCCGATGGCGTGCATATTGGTACCGTGGACAAGGTCGAAGGTGGCCGCATCAAGCTGACGAAAAAGGACAGCGGTGAGGGGTCTCATAAGGGCCATCATCATTTCATCGATAAGGGCCTCATCGCCGAAGTTGAAGGCGACAAGGTCCGGCTCTCCGCGAATGCCGATGTCGCGGTGACAATGGAGCAGGAAAAATAGGAGTAGTCGGTGCAGGCTTGCCGCCATTAAATTGCGGTGGGTGACGCATCTACCGGGAAGGGGCTTACACCGGCTAGGCCTGGACTGGACTGATCATTTGCTTGCCGGCGCGTTGGATGCGCGACGGCCATCCGAGCCGCGATGCGAGTGCCGTCAAACTGTCCTTGGTCAAGCGGTGCACGGGGCGTTCGAGCACGCGCCAAACAAACCACGCCAGCACGACCATGCCGGTCACGACGATCACGGTCCACAGAGCGTGGTTCCGATCAGATGCAGCGGAGAGGAAGATCACGTAACCGAGCTGCTTATGCAGGAGCTAAAGCGGATAGGTGATGCCGCCTACGGCGGCGAGGAGAGTCGTCGGTAACGGGATGGACTTGATGCGGGTCGCCAGGAACACGATGCCGAGCGAGACGACGCAGATGGCCGCAACGATGCGGGGATCGAAGCTGCCACCGGTATGGACGTCGAGCCGTTCCAGCTTGTGGACGGCCTGAAACGCTGCCGTTCCCAGCGCCAGCGCCAGCAGGCCGTAGAGCTTGGCGTCGCGCCGCCCGCGGTAATGCTCGTAGATCAGCAGTCCCACGGCGAAGAAGCCGCTGTCGTCGGCCATGAACAGCTTCTCGAACAGCGGGGCGTCAATGGTGAGTTCGTTGAGGAAAGTGATTGCGAGCCACGCGAGGATGATGACGTCGATCCGCCGCGGGAACAGCCCCAACGCCAGCAACGCCACGACCCACGCGTAGAACACGACCTCGATCACCAGTGACCAGTAGGCCGCATCGACATAGGGCTGGCCGAACATGGGGGCTGCGATGAACAGGTTCGCCAGCCATTGTCCGGAGGTCACCTGGAAATGCGCGCGGCCCAGCACCAGCGTCGCGAGGAACGTCAGCGTCATGCAGATCACGAAGGTCGGGTAGATGCGGCTGAATCGCGCGATCGCGAAACCGACCGGCGTCCTGCCTTCCGCGGAGTAGGCGATGACAAAGCCGCTGATCGCGAAGAACACCGGCACGCCCAGGAATCCGTATTGCGCGATCGGGGTCAGCCACGGCAGCGCGACTTGCGTGACGCCGTCGTTCGACGCGGGGCCCCAGAAACCGTAATGGTACAGGATCACGGCGCCCACGGCGGCCATGCGCATCAGGTCCAGCGCCGGGACTCTCGCTGTGTCCGGCTGTCCATCGACGGTTGGCATCTGCCTTGCTCCAGAGGCAAACATTCTCCAGCCAAACCGGTGAAGGCGCTGTTAACCGGACGCCTGAAAGGGCGGTCCTGACTGTTCAGGTCTGCAACGGCCCCATGGCCATGCCGCATGCTGCGCAGAGCGCGACGACCAGCAGCGGCGGCGCGCGCCATGCGGTGAGCAGGACGAAGCTGGCGAGCGCGATGCCGACATCGAGCGGGCGCTGCACCGTGCTGGTCCATAGCGGATTGTAGAGGGCCGCGCCGAGCAGGCCGACGACGGCGGCGTTGACGCCACGCATGATCGCCTGCGCGTCGGCCCGTTTGCGAAAACCGTTCCAGAACGGCAGCGCGGCGAGCAGGACCAGGATCCCGGGCACGAAGATGCCGATCAGTCCTACGATCGCGCCCGGCACGCCGCCGATGACAGCGCCGAGATAGGCGGCGAAGGTGAACAAGGGGCCTGGCACGGCCTGCGCCGCGCCATAGCCGGTCAGGAAGGTGTCGTCGCTGATCCAGCCCGGCGCCACCACCGCTTCGCGCAGCAGCGGCAGGACGACGTGTCCGCCGCCGAACACCAGCGCACCCGAGCGATAGAACGCGTCGAACATGCCGAGGCCGGGCCACATCCGGGCAAGCAGCGGCAGCCCGACCAGCAGCGCGACGAACACCGCGAGGGCGCCGAGGCCAACGCGGCGCGATACCGGCATTGCGATGTGGGCGGCGCCATTGGCCTGTTGCTGCGCCCGGCAGAGCCAGAGTCCAGCGACGGCGCCCAGGATGATCGCTCCGATCTGCGCGATTGACGAGGAACTGATGAGGATGACAATCGCCGCCACCGTTGCAATCGACGCACGCTCGCGGTCGGGACAGAGTGAGCGCGCCATGCCCCAGACCGCCTGGGCCACGATCGCAACCGCGACCAGCTTGAGGCCGTGGACCAGACCGGTGCCGACTGGGCCGCTCAGCCCGCTCGCGCCGAAGGCGAACAGCACCAATGCGATCGCCGAGGGAAGCGTGAAGCCGGTCCAGGCCGCCAGCGCGCCCAGATAGCCGGCGCGCATCAGGCCGAGCGAAAAGCCAACCTGGCTGCTCGCCGGGCCCGGCAGGAACTGGCAAAGCGCGACGAGGTCCGCGTAGGACTGCTCGTCAAGCCAGCGCCTGCGGACGACGAACTCGTAGCGGAAATAGCCGATATGGGCGATCGGGCCGCCGAAGCAACTCACGCCGAGCTTGAGGAAAATCAGCAGCACCTCGAGTGGCGAATGCGCATGGTTCGCCGCGGAAGGTGATGCGTTTCGCGGCTCGACGTGTTTGGTGTCGCTCAAGAGTTTTCAATCCCCTGCCTTGCCCTGCGGAGGTGAACCCGTCGGGCCACGATATCGCCATTCGATGACGAGTTGAGCGAGATTATTCTGACGACGACCGGACAGCCTCATCCGATCCAACCGAGCAGGCGAAACCACAGCAGATAGAGCGGCCCGAGCAGCACGAACGAGATCAGCCCGACCAGCAGGCACATCTTGAGCGCGGCGCTGGCTGGGACCCTGGCCATGCTGGCGGCAACGACGATCGGTGCGGCCTGATAGGGCAATAGCGGCGTCGCATAGGCAAAGACCTGCGACATCAGCACGGTCGGCAGGCTCAGGCCGGTGTGCTCGGCGAGAACAGAGGCAAGCGGTGTGAACACAGCGGGCACGCCGTTGGCGGTGACGACGAAATTCAACAGGCTGGCGAGCCCGATCATCGAGGCGAAATCGGCGGCCGGGTGGGCGGGATCGAGCGGCAGATGCGGAATCAGCGCATCGCCGATCGTGTTGCCGAGCCCGGACCAGGCGACCACGGCGGCAAGCCCGAGGATGCCGGCGAGGTAGACGCAGGTCCGGACATTGACGCCGGCGGCGAATTCCTCGCCGTTGAGGAATCCGATCCGCGGCAGCAGGCAGAGGCACGCCGACACCAGGCCCACCCAAGCCGGCCGGATGCCGTGCACATTATCCGTCATCCAGAGCGCGAGCGTGACCAGCAGGATGAGCGACAGCCGCCATTCGGCAGCGCTCATCGGTGTTGTTACCGCGCGGCCTTCGATCCGCTGCGGCGAGGCCGGAAACATCCACATCAGGCAGCCGACGAGGACGACGCCCTTGAGGATGCCGATCACAGGCGCGTGCAGCACGAGATACGACATGTAGTCGAAATGAACGCCATAGGCGCGTTCGGCCGCGCCCGTCATGATCAGGTTCGGCACATTGGCCGGCAGGATCGACGCCGACAGTTGATAGGTGCCGAAGCCGACGGCGAGCGCGAGGCCGTAGCGGCCGAGCGATCCCTCAGCCAAGCCGGCGCGATCGGCGAGCGCCATGATGATCGGCATCAGCAGCGCGATGCGGCCCATGTTCGACGGCATCACGAAAGCCAGCGCGTAGGTCAGCGCAATGACGCCGGCCACCATCGCAAACCAGGATCCGGTAAGCCGGCCGGCAAGATGCCCGGCAATCCGGTCGGCCAGTCCCACTTTGCGGATCGCTGCACCAATCACGAAGCCGCCGAGCACCAGCCAGAACGCATCCGACTGAAAACCGGAAAACAGCACCTCCGGCGGCGCGGCGCGGAACACGGCGACGGCTGCAAAGAACAGCAGCGCGGTCAGATATTCGGGCAGCACGCTGTTGGCCCAGAGCAGGATCGCGATCGCTGCAAACCAGCCGGGATGAATCAGCGACGTGGCGGTCGAGGTCATGGTGTAATGGCTGGAAGAGGGCGGGATCGGTGAAGTCGCAATGTCACGACTCGCTGGAACATCCCCAAACATAGCATTGGAGAACAGGGCTGTGTGCGAGCCCAGCGGGGCTGCTGTGCTGCGGTCGCGATAGGCAGTGCACGCGTCGAGGCCGCGCGTTCGGCGGCAAGCCTGATCTTAATGCGGGCGCGCCATGTCAGCGAGGGCCGTCCACTCCCGTGCGATCGTGCCCCGGATGATGCCGGGCGGAAGCGCGCCAATTCTTGCAAGATCAGGCATCGGAATATTGCACACTTCGACGAAGTAATTCACCGCGTCGCCGATCGTCTGAATTCCGATGGCCTGAGCTGCGGGGGCATGTGTTCGGACGCAGGCCTTGAGATTGGAAATGACGTGCCGCAGTTGCTCATCTTGAGCAGTCTGCGCTGACACCGCCGATGCTGACCATGGCACCGCTGCAAGCATCAGTGTGATCGCGGTCCTCGACAGCACAATTCACCCATCAAAATGCTATCGGGTTGGATCAGACTATTGGGGCTCAAATGCGGTCGGGACCGGCTCATACTAATGCCACTGAACGTCGCAAAGGCGATCGGATCGCGCACTCACTCGTAGCCCATCTTCTTCGACGGCCGACGCGCCGCCGGCACCGCCAGCACCAAGAGGCACAGCGCAATCATCGCCATTCCCATAAACTCAAATGCAAACGCGTCCACGGGTCATTCTCCCCCATTACGAAACCGTTAGACTTGTTCGGGGTGCGTTGACGCGCTGTTAAGTCTTATGGTTACCGCGGCCGGGCTCCGCGCATGGTGCAAGGTGAGTTAACGCTCACGAGGCGGCGTTACGCCGCCACGCTCAACGGACCGGTGCGAAGCTTCAGATCGACCGGCGTCGGGTTGCGGAGAATATCCAGCACGGGACAATGCCGGTCGACCGTCTCCTTCAGCCGCGCGATGTCGGCGGCGGATGCGGGACTATCGATGACGACGTGCGCCTCGATGTGCTGGAAGCCGGGCCGGACGCTTTGATCGACGTTGAAGAAGCCGCGCAGATCGATCGCACCGGACAACTGGACCGACACGCCGTTGAGGGGAATCCCCAGCGCGTCCGCATAGAGGCGATAGGTGATTTCCTGGCATGAGCCGAGCGCTGCAAGAATGTACTCGACGGGATTGGGCGCGGTGTCCTGACCGCCGAGCGCCGGCGGCTCGTCGACGCCGACATTGAACTGCCGGACCGCGACGCTGCTGTTCACGCCGTCACCGAGACGCGAACTCGCCTGAAACACGGCCTGTGCCTGTGCGGGATCGGCGCCGAGCGCCTGTTGAGTGTCCGAGAAAACCTGTTTGAACTTGAAGGTCATTGTTCGTCTTCCCCTGGGATCAGCGACCAGAGGCTGATCGAACAGCGTAAGTCAGGCAATAGCGGCACAACAAAAACGACAGCTGCGGTGCGAAGCGCGAAATTTGCAGCAGCATTTTTCTCGTGCGTGCAGGAGTGCAGACGAAATCGATCGAGAGGTTGGAGGCGGGATGGACTGCGGCGACGCCGATCGTTTCCGATAAAGCGAGTTGATGCTCACCAGTGGCGGATGGAGGCTACGTACCGCGTTGGTCACGCAAATGTCCGAGCGGAAGCGGCGCTCCTGCCTTGATGGTCTGGAGCGCAATGTTGCTCCTCACTTCCTTCACGATCGACAAGTTCAAGAGCTTGCCGACCAGGAATTGCTGGTAGTGTTCGAGGTCGGGCACCACCACTTCCAGGAAGTAGTCAGACTCACCTGAAACGAGGTGGCATGCGACCACCTCGGGGAGTGCCGCGATGGTCTTCTCGAAGCCGAGCGCGACGTCGTTGGCGTGGCCGTCAATCTTGACGCCGACGAAGACCGAGAAGCCGAGACCGACGCGCTCGCGGCGCAGGGCTGCACGATAGCCTTCGATATAGCCCTCGCGCTCCAGCCGCTTGACGCGACGCAGGCAGGGTGAGGGCGAAAGCCCGATACGGTCGGCGAGTTCGACATTTGTCAGCCGCGCATCCGCCTGCAACTCGACGATGATCCGGCGGTCAATCGCGTCCATATCGGATTTTGGCATGATAGCGAAGCTTTCGCGAGGCCAAGGGCGAGATATTGCGCGCAGCTTAGGTCAGGCGATGCACTTTGCAAGGACCTGCCTTGCCTCGAGGTGCGATCGTTCGGCTGCAATTCTCAACCTGGAGCCGACGCAAATGACGAACGCCGCCACCCATGCCGCCTTGCTCGTCGCGGTCGATCAGTACCTCGAGCTGATGTATGATTCAGACACGGAGCGATTTGACAGCGTGTTCGCGCCATCGGCCCAATTGCACGGACTTCGCGACGGCAGTTTGCACATCCTGCCCGCGGCCGAGTATCGCAAGCTGCTTGCGTCAAACCCATCGCCAAAGAAAAAGAACGCGCCGCGGCAGCAAGAGGTCTTGTTTGTCGATTTTGCCTCTCTTGATCAGGCGCTCGTCAAGGTGAGGGTACGGATCAACACGATCATCTATGTCGACTACCTCTCGTTCCATCTGGTCAATGGCTGCTGGCTGGTGACGGCCAAGTCGTTCCACGCCGAGAAGCGATCTGAAACTTAAGCAGCGGAGGCGTGGTGTCTGGCGCTGCCAGCCACGCGCCAATGCGCCCGATGAAAGCTGTGCTCTCTCCGCGTCATTGCGAGGAGCGAAGCGACGAAGCAATCCATGCTACCGCGTATGCGGCGCGATGGATTGCTTCGCGGAGCCTGTCATCGGGCGCGCATTCGCGCGACCCGTTGGCTCGCAATGACGATGCGGATAGACCTACGTCCCGCAGAAGGTCTGCGTGACGCGCTGCTCGGGCAGCGGCGTTTCGGCGTAAGCCGCGTACTGCGGCTGGTCGTCGAACGGCTTTGCCAGCACCGTCAGCAGTTCCTCGAACGGCGCGTAATCGTCGTTGGTGACGGCGGCCTGGATCACCGCCTCGACGCGATGGTTGCGCGGGATGAAGGCGGGGTTGACGGCGTGCATCGCGGCCTTGCGCTCGGCCGATGTCTGCGGCTCCAGCGCGGTGCGCTCGCGCCAGCGGCTGGCCCATTCGTCGAAGGCTGCGGGGTCGGTGAATTGCGCGCGCACATCGGCGATGCCGGCCTCGTCGCCCGCGGCATGGCCGAGCTGGCGGAAGGTCAGCGTAAAGTCGGCCTCGTTCTTCGCCATCGTGTCGAGCAGGTCCTGGATCAGCGCCTCGTCGCCGTCGCGCGCGGTGAACAGGCCGACTTTCTTGCGCAAGCCGGCCTGATAGGCCGCCGTGAATTTTTCCGGGAATTCGCCGAGGATCGCCTGCGCCTGTTCGATCGCCTTGTCCTTGTCGTCCGTGAACAGCGGCAGCAGGCACTCGGCGAGCCGGGTCAGATTCCACAGCGCGATGCGCGGCTGGTTGGCATAGGCGTAGCGGCCCATCTCGTCGATCGAGGAAAACACCTGCGCCGGGTTGTAGGCGTCGAGGAAGGCGCAGGGACCGTAGTCGATGGTCTCGCCCGAGATCGAGGAGTTGTCGGTGTTCATCACGCCGTGGATGAAGCCGGCATGCAGCCAGCGCGCGACCAGCTCGGCCTGCTGCGCCACCACGCCGGCGAGCAGGGCGTGATAGGGCTGCTCGGCGTCCTTCACATGCGGATAGTGCCTGGCGATGACATGGTCGGCGAGCGCGCGGATGCCGTCAGTGTCGCCGCGCGCGGCGAAGAACTGGAAGGTGCCGACGCGGATATGGCTCGAGGCGATGCGGGTCAGCACCGCGCCGGGCAGGGCCGTCTCGCGCATCACGGGCTCGCCAGTGACGACGGCGGCGAGCGAACGCGTCGTCGGAATGCCCATCGCAAACATCGCCTCGCTGACGATGTATTCGCGCAGCACCGGACCGAGCGCGGCGCGGCCGTCGCCGCGGCGGGAGAACGGGGTCGGGCCACTTCCCTTGAGCTGGATGTCGCGGCGGACGCCATCCTTGTCGATGACCTCGCCGAGCAGGATGGCGCGGCCGTCGCCGAGCTGGGGCACGAAGTGCCCGAACTGGTGGCCGGCATAGGCCATCGCGATCGGGTCGGCCCCGTCGGGGACGCGCTTTCCGGCGAGGATTTCGGCGCCCTCAGGCGTCGATAGCAGGTCCGGATCGAGGCCGAGCTGGACCGCCAGCGGCCGGTTCAGCTTGATCAGCCGGGGGGCGGCCACCGGGGTCGGCGCGACCCGGGCGAAGAAGTTCGCCGGCAGCGCCGAATAGGTGTTCTGGAACGGGAAATGGACGGTCACGTCAGAAAGATAGGGCTACGGGGCGAATAGGCAAACGGTTCGCGCCATTGGTCCCGAAAATGTGCGATTCCGGGCCAAAACCGGCCGTTCCCTTGGTTGCCGCACCGGGCGGGCTCGGGTAAACCCTCCGCAACTTCGGATAGGCCATTTTGGCTTGGTCCGATTCTCCTCCGACATCAGTCTTTGGAACTAATATGCATCGCTACCGGTCACACACATGCGGCGCGCTCCGAGAGAGCGATATCGACCAGACGGCCCGGCTGTCAGGCTGGGTTCACCGTGTCCGAGACCATGGCGGCGTGCTGTTCCTCGATCTGCGCGACCATTACGGCATTACCCAGTGCGTGGCCGATCCGGATTCGCCGGCATTCGCCGAGGTCGAGAAGTTCCGCTCGGAGTGGGTGGTGCGGATCGACGGCAATGTTCGACGCCGCCCTGGCGGTACTGAAAACGCCGATCTGCCGACCGGCATGATCGAGATCTATATCAAGGAAATCGAGGTGCTCGGCCCCGCCGCCGAGCTGCCGCTGCCGGTGTTCGGCGAGCAGGAATATCCCGAGGACATCAGGCTTAAGTACCGTTTCCTCGACCTGCGTCGCGAGAAACTGCACCAGAACATCATGACCCGCGGCGCGGTCGTCGATTCCATGCGCAAGCGGATGAAGGAGCAGGGCTTCTTCGAATTCCAGACCCCGATCCTGACGGCGTCCTCGCCGGAAGGCGCGCGCGACTTCCTGGTGCCGTCGCGCATTCATCCCGGCAAGTTCTACGCGTTGCCGCAGGCGCCGCAGCAGTACAAGCAGCTGCTGATGATGTCGGGCTTCGACCGCTACTTCCAGATCGCGCCCTGCTTCCGCGACGAGGACCCGCGCGCCGACCGCCTGCCGGGCGAATTTTATCAGCTCGACGTCGAGATGAGCTTTGTCACGCAAGACGATGTCTTTGCGGCGATGGAGCCTGTCATCACGGGCGTGTTCGAGGACTTTGCCAAGGGCAAGCCGGTCACCAAGAACTGGCCACGGATACCGTTTGCCGAAGCGGTGCGCAAGTACGGCTCCGACAAGCCCGATTTGCGCAACAAGATCGTCATGCAGGAGGTCTCCGAGCATTTTCGCGGGTCCGGCTTCAAGGTGTTCGCGCGGATGCTGGAAGACCCGAAGAACCAGGTCTGGGCGATCCCCGGCACCGGCGGTGGTTCACGCGCGTTCTGCGACCGCATGAACTCGTGGGCGCAGGGCGAGGGTCAACCCGGCCTCGGCTACATCATGTGGCGCGAGGGTGGCGAGGGCGCCGGTCCGTTGGCGAACAACATCGGCCCTGAGCGCACCGTTGCAATCCGCGACCAGCTCGGCCTCAAGGAAGGCGATGCGGCGTTCTTCGTCGCCGGCGACCCAGAGAAGTTCTGGAAGTTCGCGGGTCTCGCGCGGACAAAACTCGGCGAGGAGCTGAACCAGATCGACAAGGACCGCTTCGAGCTCGCCTGGATCGTCGACTTTCCGATGTACGAGTATGACGAGGAGAACAAGAAGGTCGACTTCTCGCACAACCCGTTCTCGATGCCACAGGGCGGCCTCGACGCGCTGAAGTCGCAGGACCCGCTGACGATCAAGGCGTTCCAGTACGACATCGCCTGCAACGGCTACGAGATCGCCTCCGGCGGCATCCGCAACCACAAGCCGGAAGCGATGGTGAAGGCGTTCGAGATCGCAGGCTATGGCGAGCAGGAAGTGGTCGACCGCTTCGGCGGCATGTACCGTGCGTTCCAGTACGGCGCGCCGCCGCATGGCGGCATGGCGGCCGGCCTCGACCGCATTGTGATGCTGTTGTGCGGCACCAACAATCTGCGCGAGATCTCGTTGTTCCCGATGAACCAGCAGGCGATGGACCTGCTGATGGGCGCCCCGTCGGAAGCCTCGGCCAAGCAGCTCAAGGAGCTGCACGTCCGGGTCAATCTGCCGAACAAGGCGTAGGCGGAGAGGCTACGGGAGCATCATAACCCTGTCGAGGCCTCGATCCGGAATTGCGCGAGCGCCACCAGCGGATCGGTCTTGAGCAGCTGCATCAGCTGAGCCGCCGGCACCTTGCCGAGCGGGGTCAGCTTGATGACGAGCGTCTGCCCCGGCGTCTCGACAAAGCTTGTGACAGCCGCAAGCAGGGCGTTGGCATCGGGATTGGCCGCGCCGATCGCCTCGCCCTGCGCCTTGATGGCATCGCGGATGGCGCGCCGCGCGTCGTCGCGGCTGATGTTCTGGACGCCGGCGAACTGCGCGATCCCCAACTCGACGCAGCCGAGGTCACGCAGCGTGACCTCGAGCGCGCCAGCCTCGATCTGCCCCGCCGCGGTTGCGGCCTGCGCCATATCCGATGAGAACACCGCGCGCGGCACGTTGGCGAGCGAGATGCGCGCCTGCGCCTTCAAGAGATTGCCGAGTTCGAGCGACACCGGCTCCAGTGCGAAGCTGTGGGATGCTTCGGTCCAGGCCGCGCCGAGCTCGAAATCGAGCGCGATCGTATCCATCCCCGCGGCGGCGAGCGGCTGCAATCCGACGTCCGTCCGGTCGATCGGCGAGGTCAGCTTCGCGGTGACATGGGCCTCGCTGGGAATCGGTCCGACAAACCGGCCCCAGCTCAGGTTGATGGTGTCGATGTTGATCGGCTTGCTGGTGCTTTTGTAGGGCGCGACAAGGCCTTTGACCTCGACGCCCTGGATCAGCGGCAACAGCGCAAACGCTTGCGCGGCCGACGGCTTTTGCGCGGAAAACTCCGCGCCCATTCGCATCAAACCGGAAATGTCGAGAGATTTCAGCGCGAAGCGTCCGAGCTTGATCGGTCCCTTCGGCGCGCGCGCATCCAGACCCTCGAAGACCATTTCGCCGATCTTGCCGTTGTCGATGTTGAACCGCATCGCCTGGAGCTTCACCGGGCCCTCCGGCGTATCGACCGAGAGCCCATGCAGTTCGGTGTTTCCGATCCGGATGCCCGCATAGAGGGTGGCCATTTTTTCCATCATCTCGCGCACTTGCGCGGGAGTAGGCGGCGCGGCGCCTGCCGGCGGGATCGCCGCCATCAGGGCTGGGAGTTGCAGCCGTGACGGCTTGAAGGCGACGTCATCGATGGTTATGCCATCGATCCGCATGTTCAGGCCTTGCGTGGAGGTGATGACGTAGGGACCGGCCGAGATGTGCCGGTAGGCGCGGTACTCCCTGTCGTCGTTGGCCTTGCCCGGATCGAAGATGGCGGCCATCGCGCCGACATCGACGTCGGAGGCGACCAGATTGGCGAGATTGCCGGTCATCTTGATCGGCTTGCCGGCCGGTTGCGAATTGACCGTGAAGGTGAACCTGTCGGTCTTGATCGACGCGATCTTGCCGTCCTTGAGGTTCTCCAAAGCAAGCCCCGAATAGGCGAACTCGCCGCCGTCGCTGTGCATTTGGGGGCCGAAAGAGATCGTCCCTTTGACCTCGGGGACGCTGACCGATGCCGCGCTGATGCTTGCCAGCTGTTCGAATCCGAACCGGTACAGATCGAACAAGGACGCCGACGCTGGGAGCTGCCGAGGGCCGGCGGGGCCGGAGTAATCCTTCACCGCAACGCGCGGCAATCTGTAGGTCAGGCCCGCGATCGTCTGGCCGGGTACCGCCGCGCCGATTTCGACATCGGTGGCCTCGATGCTATCGGCGGAAAATCGCGTTGCATCGCCCTCGCGGACGCCCGCCGCTGTGAAGTTGGCAATCTTGATGCTGACCGGAGGCTGTGTGGCCGATTCGTTGGCAATGTCGGCGATTGTGACGGTGCGGCTCCGCAGGTCGAACGAGACCTTGCCATGACTAGCCTTGGCACCCGTGGCGCGGATTTGCGCGAATGCCGCCTCGACCTCGCCCTCGACCCGATGCTGTACATAGAAGTTGAAGCCGAAGAAGCCTCCCACCGCGACGACGACGACCGCGATCAGGCCCAGCAGAATTTTCTTCATTCGGTCAGCTCCGGATCAAGCAGAGAACAAAATTGCCATTCCCCGGCCCGATGAGCGGGGAGAGAAGGGGTGATACGGCTTCGCCGGGGTGCCTGCCGGCGGCCTTTTGACGGGGAAATTATCGAATATTGCATCCGAGCGGCTGGACGTGCTTCACATCCGGCTCGATTTGCCGGCAAACTGATTTGCCTTGGACTAGCATAGAAACAAGACTTCAGGGCCGGAAACGCGGGAGCACGCATGTCGTCATCGTCCGAAGAACTCCATAACGCGGCGCTCGCCTATCACCGCCTGCCGCGGCCGGGGAAACTTGAGATCCAGGCAACCAAGCCGCTCGCCAACCAGCGCGACCTGGCGCTGGCCTATTCGCCGGGCGTGGCAGCGGCCTGTATGGAGATCGCCAACAATCCGGCCGAGGCAGCGACGCTGACGACGCGCGCCAATCTGGTGGCGGTGGTCTCGAACGGCACCGCGGTGCTTGGCCTCGGCAATATCGGCCCGCTGGCCTCCAAGCCCGTCATGGAAGGCAAGGCGGTGCTGTTCAAGAAATTCGCCGGCATCGACGTCTTCGACATCGAGATCGACGCCAACACCATCGAGCGGGTGGTCGAGACGGTGGCGGCGCTGGAGCCGACCTTCGGCGGCATCAATTTGGAAGACATCCGCGGGCCGGAGTGCTTCGAGATCGAGGCCCAGCTCAAGGCGCGGATGAAGATCCCGGTGTTCCACGACGACCAGCATGGCACCGCCATCATCGTCGCAGCCGCGATCACCAATGCCCTGCTGCTGAACGGCAAGAAACTCCCCGAGGTCAAGATCGTCTGCTCCGGCGCGGGCGCAGCGGCGATCGCCTGCCTCAATCTGCTGGTGTCGATGGGCGCACAACGCAAGAACATCTGGGTCTGCGACATCGACGGCGTCGTCTATGACGGCCGCAACACCACGATGGACCGCTGGAAGGCGGTTTATACCCAGAAGACCGACGCCCGCGTGCTCGGCGACGTGATCGGCGGCGCCGATATCTTCATGGGACTGTCGGCACCGAACGTGCTGAAGCCCGACATGGTCAAGCGGATGGCTGATCATCCGCTCGTGATGGCGCTTGCCAACCCGAACCCGGAGATCATGCCGGACGAGGCGCGCCAGGCGCGCCCCGATGCGATGATCTGCACCGGGCGGTCGGACTTCCCGAACCAGGTCAACAACGTGCTGTGCTTTCCCTTCATTTTCCGCGGCGCGCTCGATGTTGGCGCCACTGCGATCAACGAGGAGATGAAGCATGCCGCGGTCGACGCCATCGCACAGCTCGCGCGCGATCCGCCGTCGGACGCCGTGGCCCATGGGTTCGATACCGGCGAGACGCAGGGGTTCGGCCCGGGTTCGCTGATCCCGAGCCCGTTCGATCCGCGCCTGATCCTGCGGATCGCGCCGGCGGTGGCCAAGGCCGCGATGGAGTCAGGCGTCGCGACCCGGCCGATCACCAATTTCGACGAATATGCCACCAATCTCGAGCGCTTCGCGTTCCGCTCCGGCCTCACCATGAAGCCGGTGTTCGCCAAGGCCAAGACCCAGCCGGTGCGGGTGATCTACGCCGAAGGCGAGGACGAGCGCGTGCTGCGCGCGACGCAAGTGGTGCTGGAGGAGAAGCTGGCGCGGCCGATCCTGGTCGGCCGTCCGTCGGTCGTCGAAGCCCGGATCCAGCGCTTCGGCCTCTCGATCAAGGCCGGGCGGGATTTCGACCTGGTCAATCCCGAGGACGATCCGCGCTACCGCTCCTATGTGCAGTCCTATATCGACGTTGCCGGTCGGCGCGGCGTGACGCCGGAGGCGGCGCGCACGGTGGTGCGCACCAACAACACTGTCATCGCGGCGCTCGCGGTGTCGCGCGGTGAGGCCGACGCCATGCTGTGCGGCGTCGAGGGGCGCTACATGAGCCATCTGCGCCATGTCCGCGAGATCATCGGCTTCCAGCCGGGGATCAGCGATTATGCCGCGCTGTCGCTGTTGATCACCACCAAGGGCGCCCATTTCATTGCCGACACCCAGGTGCGGCCGAATCCGAGCGCCGAGGAACTGGCGGAGGTGGCCTCGCTTGCGGCGATCCACGCCCAGCGCTTCGCGTTCAAGCCGCGGATTGCCTTCGTGTCACATTCCGACTTCGGCAGCTATGATACCGAGTCGTCGCGCAAGATGCGCCGGGCCACCCAGCTGCTGAAGGAGAGGCATCCGGAGATCGAGGCTGATGGCGAGATGCAGGGCGACACCGCGCTGTCGGCGTTGGCGCGCAAGCTGGTGCTGCCGCATTCCAAGCTGGAGGGCGAGGCCAACATCCTGATCATGCCGAATCTCGACGCCGCCAACATCGCCTATCAGATGATCAAGTCACTAGCGGACGCGCTGCCGGTCGGACCGATCCTGATCGGCCCGGCGCGTCCGGCGCACATCCTCACCCCCTCGGTGACGGCACGCGGCATCCTCAACATGACCGCGGTCGCCGCGGTCGAAGCCCAGGAGCGGGCCGGCCGCGCACAGCCGACGCTGTTTGGCTAGCGGCTGGAGGGAGACCGATTCGATTTGATCGGGGCAGACGGAACGACCATAATCGCTGCGCCTGCTTCGTCCGATTTCTGCCATCCAGTGAGGCCGACCCATGCCAGCGTTCATTACTTTCGGGCGCGTTTTGTTCGCCGTGCTGTTCCTCTATTCGGGGGCGACCAAACTCTTCGGCATCCAGGCGACCGCCGACATGCTGACGGCCAAGGTGGTCATTCCCGCCGTCATCGCACCGTATACGCAGCAGATCGAAACCTTTGTCGGCATGCCGTTCATGCAGCTGCTGGCGATCACGATCGGCGGCTTCGAAATCCTGGCAGGCCTGATGATCGCGGTGAACGTGCTGACGCGGTTCTTCGCGATCCTGCTGATCATCTTCATCTGCGTTGCGACCTTTTACGCTCATGACTTCTGGAATCAGGCGGCGCCCGACAACGGCAAGACCTTGATCGATGCGCTGAAGAACCTGTCGCTGATCGGCGCGCTGTTCGTCATCGCCGGCTACGGCCGCGGCCCGCGCAGCACCGAGCCGGCCTACGGGGACGTGTAGGTTTATCTACGACGCCACGGCGCCGCTCAGGCCGCTCGCCTCGCTGGTCCGGTAGCGGCCGATCGAGAGGAACAGCAGGGCAGGGATGATTTGCAGGCCCGCCAGCAGCATCAGCGGGAGGTCGGAGCCGCCGAACGTCGCGCTGAGCTGGGCGAAGGTGACCGGGCCGATCGCGGCGCCGAGGAAGAACGCGAACAGGAACCAGCCGAAGATCCGTGAGACGGCGGCAGTGCCGAAGTAACGGCTGGCGAGATACGGCATCAGGTCGGTATCGCCGCCGATCGCAAGCCCATTGAGGATGGATGCGAAGATGATCAGCATCGGGACGGACGTTGTCGCATAGGTCATCGCGCAGATGCTGGTGAGCACCAGCGCGACGATTCCGACAAATGGCGCGTGCACGCGGTCGAGCAGATAGCCAAAGCCGATCCGTCCGAACAGGACGGCAATCCCCGAGACCGCCTGGATCGTCGCGACGTCGGCAAGGCCCAGCCCGGCCTTCTTGGTCAGGATGTAAACGATGTTGGGCGCGATCGCGTAGAACGACATGCCCATGATCGCAAACGAGATCGCAAGCTTCCAGAACACGCCTGTGCGGACGATCTCGCGGACCGTCATGCTGTCATCGGCCGGTGTGCTCGCAGTGACTGTCTCGGCGCTTGCGCCATCGGGGAGCAGGCCGAGCGGTTTCGGGCTGTCCTTGACGAGCAATGCGACCAGCGGCAGGCAGATCACGAGCTCGAAGACCGCCATCGCAACCAGCGTCCACGACCAGCCATGCGCTGATATCATTGTGTGGAAGGCGATCGGAATGATGAACGAGCCGACCGCCTGTCCGCTCGCCGCAAAACCGAGCGCCAGCCCGCGCTTGCGATTGAACCAGAGTGCGATGGCGCGGGCGTAGGAGACAACGTTGGTGCCGGCGGCGACGATGCCCATCAAGGCGAAGGCGAGATAGAACTGCCACAGCGAGCCGTCGATTCGGCTCAACACCAGCGCCGAGGCGGCAAACAGAGCGATGCTGACGAGCGCGAATGCGCGCGAGCCCCAGCGATCGAGCGGCCAGCCGCAAAGCGGGTAGGCGACGGTTTGCAGCAGCAGATAGATCGAGGCGGCCTTGGCGACCTCGGGCTGGCTCCAGCTGAAATCCTTGGCCATCGCGCCGGCGAGCAGGGCAAAGCCCGAAGCGAAGAACGGGACTGAGCCAAAGCCGATGCCGACGCTCGAGCCCGCGACGACATTCCAGCCGGGAAAGTAGGGTATATTGCGCATCGTCGGTCCCTGCGACAGATTGTGAAATCAATTTCACACTGAGGACATCTGCCGCGTATTGCGTCAAGAACCTAGGTCGCCTGAGATTTGGGCGGAATGCTCGGATATTCTACATGATGGCAATATTGCAGCGGCATACTGCTATATCTGCCAAGGTTTCTTGACTTGACCGTCCGACCGGATTACGCAGACGGAAATGAAATAGATATCAGGAACCATGGTTGCGACCCGGAGCAAATCCCCTGGTGTTTCGAGGCTGGCGGAGGTCGCCCGCCTGGCCGAGGTGTCGCCTGCCACCGTGTCGCGGGCGTTCAACACGCCGGACCTGCTCACTGAAGCAACGCTGAAGCGCGTCAATGCTGCCTCCGCGCAACTCAACTATATCCCGGACGGTCTTGCCCGCTCGCTGCGCCGGAACCGCAGCATGGTGATCGGCGCCGTCGTGCCGGCGCTGCGCCATGCGTATTTTGCGAGCACGGTCGAAGGGCTGCAGTCGGAAATTGCCAAGCGCGGCTACACGCTGCTGCTGGCAACCTCCGACTTCGACGAGAAGGCCGAGCTCGCCGCGGTCCGCTCGATGATCCGGCAGGGTGTCGACGGCATTGTGCTGGTCGGCATGCAGCACGATCCCGCGCTGCTGCCGCTGCTCAATGATCTCGGCAAGCCGTTCATCGTCACCTGGTCCTACGATACCGAGATCGCGTCGGTCGGCTTCGATCATCGCAAGGCGATCCAGCCGGTCGTCAATCATCTGCTCGATCTCGGCCATCGCGACGTCGTCGCCATCATGGCGTTCCTGAACGTGAGCGATCGCGAGCGCGATCGCCTGGCCGGCATTGAGCATGCCTTTGCCGGCCGTGGCGTCAGGTTTCCGCGCGACCGCGTGATCTTTGCCGGTGGCAGCGGCCTGCAGGATGGCCGCAACGCGTTCCGTACCGCGCAGGTGCGCTTTCCCAAGGCGACCGCGGTGATCTGCGCCAATGATCTGCTCGCCGCGGGCACGATGATGGAATGCGCGGCGCGCGGCCTCTCGGTGCCGCGCGATCTGTCCGTGGTCGGCTATGGCGATCTCGATATCGCGGCGGCGATGAACCCCGCTGTCACGACCGTCCGGACCCCGGCCGACGAGATGGGACGCATGGCCGCCAACAGCCTGCTGGCGACGCTTGCCGGCGCCGGCGGCGTGCAGCACATCGAACTCGCCACCGAATTGATCGTGCGCGGCAGCACCGGTCCGGTCAGGCCGACCTGAACCCAAGGAGGATTTTTCGTGAACGCGCTCCCGCCCAAGCGGCCATCATCAGTGCCCTATCTCGACAAGGTCTACGACGTCGCGTTCACGCCCGATGTCACCTATGGCGTCGGCGGCGTCGGCTATGTCGCGGGGCAGGGACCGGCGCGCTATCGCGACCTCAAGCTCGACGTCTACCGGCCCCTCAGCGACGACAAGGTGCTACGACCGGCGCTGATCCTCGCCTTCGGCGGCGCGTTTCACCGCGGCACCAAGGGCGCGGAAGTATTCGAGGGCGAGAATCCCAGCACGGCGATGGCGGACTATTGCCGCGAGTTCGCGCGCCGCGGTTACGTCTGCTTCTCGATCGACTATCGGCTGATGCAGGAGGCGCCCGATCCCGGCGTCACGCCGTTCCTGCTGCCGGGCCAGCCCCAGAACACCGACCGCATCGACTTCGTCCGCAACATCCTCGGCCTGCCGCCGTGCACGCCGCAGATGATGGCCGACACGCTGGAGGCCGCGACCGACGATATGACGAAGGCCGTCAATTTCGTGCGCAACCGCTCGCAGGCCTATGGCGTCGACGTCACGCGCATCGTCTGCGGCGGGTTCTCGGCGGGGGCTGGGATCGCACTCAATTCCGCGTTTGCCGAGCGGGCACCGGTTGCCGCGGTTGTCGCACTGTCCGGCCGTATCGCCGGCCCGACCATGGACGTTCATCTGACGGACGGTGCGACGGCGCCGGCTGCGCTGCTGTTCCATAGCGAACATGATCTTCCGGTGATTCTCGGCGGCATCGCGGAGATGCGCGATCATTTCAACCGCGTTGGAATAGCCAACCGGTTTGTCCACGTCGCCGACGCCGATCATTTCTACCGGCGGACCGCGACGGTGCAGCGCGCCGATGGAAAGGCGAGCGACGTCGAGACGGCGATGGCCGAATTTCTCTACGACACGCTTCGCCTTGCGGGCACCGTCACGGCTGCTGCGTGATGTCTGATCCGACAGTCACCATCGCGACGCTCGAAGCATTTGCCGACGCCTGGAATCGTCACGCGATCGACTGATGTCGTTCATGGCTGACGATTGCGTGTTCGAGGCCAATGCCGGACCTGATGTGTCAGGCACGGTATTCCGCGGCAGGGACGAGGTGCGCCGTGGCTTTATGCGCGCCTGGCAAGCCTTCCCGGATGCGCGTTGGAGCGATGCGCGTCACTTCATCTCGGGTGACCGCGGCTGCTCGGAGTGGATTTTTTCCGGGACCGGCGTCGACGGCAAGATCATCGAAGTCGCCGGCTGCGATCTGTTCCGGTTTCAGGGTGACAAGATCGCGGTGAAGAACTCGTTTCGCAAGCATCGGAGCTGAGATCGCGCCTGAACGTTCAAGTGCGCCGCCACGGCGTGACGCTGACATCGTGCGCGGCGTCGATCAGCTGCGACTCGCCGGCGTGAAGCCCGTGCGCGGCGAGCACCTGCTGTGGGGTGCGGGCGGGGACGCCGGGAAAGCACGGCTCGCCGTCGGGGATGCGCACGCGCGGCGCGACCGACAGCCAGAACGTGTCGTAGCGGTCCATGAACATGCCGAACACGCTGGGGCCGCCGATGATCGCGACGGTGCCCGATGTGACGCCGGCTTCGCGGCTTGCTCTCTCGAAGGAACAGCCGGCGGGATTCCACAACAGCGCCTTTGGATTGGTCGGGTCGGGCGCAATGGCCTCGACCTCGCCGGTTAAAATGATGCGCCGGCGCTTCGGGGCATTCGGCTGCTCCTCCTCGGAGTGGCGGCCGTGCACGACCAGATCGGCGCGATCGAGAGCTGCGGTGAAGAACCGCTTGTCGCCCTCGATCTTGAGATCGTCAGGCATCACATTATGCGCATTGGCCAGCCGGCCGTCGGCGGAGACGATGACATAACCCTCGATACGCAGCGCCGGCACGCGTCTTGTCGTCCGCTGTCGGCGCTTACTGGTTGACCGTGGTGACGACGCTGTCGACCGGCCGCGAGCTCACGGTCGGCAGCTTGACGTCCTTGGCGAGCTCCTGCTCGTATTGCGGCAGCACCGTCGCCGGGAATTTCGCGCGCATCGCGACCACCTTGTAGCCGCCGGCCTTCAACTGCGTCAGCAGTGTCGGCAGCGCCTCCGCAGTGTGCTTCTGGAAGTCGTGCATCAGGATGATGCCCTTGCCGAGCTTGCTGAGCCTCTTCATCACGGTGTCGATCACGGCTTGCGAATTCTTCGACTTGAAGTCGAAGGAGTCGAGGTCGCAGGAGAAGATTGCGATGTTGCGGGTGCCGAGATAGGTCACCATCTGCGGCGGGTGCTGCAGTGCGGGGAAGCGGAAGAACGGCGCGGGCGAGACCTCGAGCGCCCATTTGACCGCAGCCAGTCCGCGCTCGATCTCATCCTTCCTCTGATCATCGGTCAGCTTCTTGTTGCTCTGATTTTCGTGCGACCAGGTGTGCGAGCCGACCGTGTGGCCGGCCGCATAGACCTGCCGCAGGATCTCGGGATGGTAGGTCGCGTGCTTGCCGATCGGGAAGAAGATGCCCGTGGTGCATTCATCCGCCAGCGCCTTCAGGACCGCCGGCGTGTTGGCCGGCCACGGACCATCGTCGAAGGTCAGCACCACCTCGTGGTCGCGCAGGAAGTCGAGCTGCTTGAAATGCTCGAAGCCGAAGCCCGGACCGCCCGTGGTGTCGATCTCGACGGTGCGGGCGACGCCGAGCGCATTCGGATTGTTGCAGGCGGCACGTGCCGGCTGCGGGGGTTGCTGCGGCGGGGCCGGAGCTGCGGCGACGGGGGCCGGGGCAGCAGCTGCAGGTGCGGGAGCTGCCGCCTGTGGTGCGGCCGCTGGCGCGGCGCCCTTGGCTGCCGGCGTCTGGGACCAAGCTGCACTCGACGCGAGCAACGACACCGTCCCCGCGAAAATCAGACCTGCCGCAATGCGCATGGTGTGTTCCTTGCTGATCCCGCTCCCGGTACGGCCTGTTGCCGTGGCCGGGCGGCTCTCACCCCGTAACGAGAATACCCTAGTTGGATCGCCGCCGCCAAGGCAACGGACGTGGCGGCTTTGTGTCCAAAATCCCCGCCCGATCAGTTAATTCCGGGGATTACCACGCATCACGCCGCCGCGAGAGTCCGGGCGATTGCGGTCTTGATCCGTGTGTCCTCTGGTGTGACGGACTCCGGGAAGATGTCGGCGATATAGCCGTCGCGGCCAATCAGGTATTTGTGGAAGTTCCAGCGGGGCACGTCCTTCGGTCGCGCCTCGGCCGCCCATCGATAGAAGGGATGCGCGGTGGCGCCCTTGACGACCGCCTTGGCTGCGATCGGAAAGGTGACGCCATACTGGTGCTGCGCCGTCTCGGCGATCTCGGTCGGGCCGCCCGGCTCCTGACCGCCGAAATCATTGGAGGGGACGCCGATGATGACGAAGCCGCGATCGCGGAATTCGGTCCAGAGATCCTGCAGGCCGGCATATTGCGGGGTGAAGCCGCAGAGCGAGGCGGTGTTGACGATCATCAGGGGATGGCCGGCATAGTCGGCGAGGCGGATGTCGCCACCTGCCAGCGCCGGGAACGAGAAGGCGTAAGCCGTGATCCGGCTCATCGCGGGCAGCTCGGCATGCACGGCGCGCGAGCCGGCCGCAGCAGCCAGTCCCGCCACGATCAGTGTCCTGCGGTCGATCATGGTCATGTCCCCGGACAGATTGTGCGGGGATCATAGTCCAGGTTGCAGGTCTGAAGCTTCAAGATGCCGTCATTGCGAGCGAAGTGGGCTACGAGTGTTCCGCCAAGCTTAGCGCAGCGGCACGATGAAGTCGGTGCCTTCGCCGGTCTCGCCCTGGTTCACGCCGAGGTCGGAAACGATGATCGATCCGCCGGTGCCCAGCATGTCGGTGATCCGCGCCATCGTGTCGGTGGGAATGGTGATGCGGTCGAGCGCCTCGGTCGGGCTGTTCACCGTGGGCTGCGGCTTCGTCTCGATTGCCGCGGCGCCCGTCATCTTGTGGCGGCGGGAGGGCCGATCCTCGTCGTCGATCCGCGCGGCATTGCGGGTCGGCAGCGTGACCACCGACCAGTGCAGCGCATTCGTATCGGTCTTGTCGGCTTCCGCCGTGAACACATGCGTGCCCAGCGGCCGGTCGCTCGCCGCGATCGTCACCGGCGAGTCGAACAGCGGCGCAAAGTTCTGCCGCACGTAGAGCTTGGAATCCTTGCGGCTGATATAGACCGCGATCTGGCCGGTGCGCTTCGGCACGTCGGCCTTTGCAAGGGCCGGCAGCCGAGCCGTGTCCTTCTTCGCGTCGGGTGCGTCGGCCGCCTTCACCGGCTCGGCGGGCTTGTCAGTGTTCTTGGCTGCATCGACCTTCGGCGCCTCGGCGCCGGCAACGTCGGGCTTGGCCGTATCGGATTTGGCGGCATCCGCCTTCGGTTCATCAGCCTTTGGTTCATCAGCCCTGGCTTCGACCTTCACATGGTCGCTTGCGGAGATCTCGGTCTTCGCGGCGTCGGAGCTGGCGGTAACAGGCGTTTCACCGATCGTCTTCTTGTCAGCGGCCGCACTGCTGTCGCGGGCGGCTGCATCGGTGGACTTGCTCTTGGCCGGCTTGTCCGTGATTGCGGAGGTTGCGGGCTTGTCAGCGGCGGCCTGCGCGTCCGGTTTGGCGTCGTCGGCCTTGGCTAAATTGGCCTCGCTTTTGACGGCATCCTTGGTCGCTTCCTTGGTCGCTTCCTTGGTCGCTTCCTCGGGCTTGTCGGCGACGGAGGAGGCGGCATCCGACATCGTCGCCGACGCGCTGGCGGCCGGCATCGCGCCGCTGGCATCAGCGGTATGGGTGTTGTCGCGCAGCGAGGCCTGTTCGACATGACCGACCGTCGAACGCAGCTCGAGGCTGGTCTCCGGCTTGTCCGCGCCCTTGTCGCCCTTCACGCCGAGCGGCGCATCGCCCTTCGGAACATCGCCGGCGACCGGTTGCGGGACGACCCGCTGCGTCACCAGCAGCGGATGCGAGAAACTCTCCGGAGAGATTGTGCCGGGCGTGACGATCACGCGGGCGCCCAGCCGGGTCCAGTTGTACATCTTGACCGCGAACGCCATCGGCATGCGGATGCAGCCATGGGAGGCGGCATAGCCGGGCAACACACCGGCGTGCATCGCGATGCCCGACCAGGTGATGCGCTGCATGTACGGCATCGGCGCGCCGCTGTAGATGTTGGACTGGTGGTATTTCTGCTTCTGGATGACGCTGAACGCACCCATCGGGGTCGCATGCCCCTTCATCCCCGTCGACACCGGGCTTTCGGCGTACAATCCATTGGCGTCGTAGACCCGCACCCTCTGCTGCTCGATCGAGACGTTGATGATCACCGCGCCCTGCGGCTTGGTGCCGGTTTCCTTCTCGGCGCCGGCGTCCTTCCTGGCCGGATTGCGCCGCGGCTTTGGCCGGTGTGGCGGTGGCGCTGGCTCAGCCTGGCTGCCGTAATAGGTGGTGTCGCCGTTCCAGTAGTAGAGCGCCGCATCGGCCGGCGCGGAGGCGCCGACGGTGCCAGCGGCGGTCAGAATCGCAAACTGCCAAAACCGCTCATTTGCGAAATCAAAAATCGAAGTCCGACGGCCGCTTGCGCGCATATTCCGAATCCCAGTCCAGACTAATCTGTTGGTTGTTGCAGACGGAAAACACGTTCACCAGCACAAGGGTCCTAACCCCTGCGTGATCGCGTGATTTTCACGGAAAGCGTAACAAAAAAGCCTCACATAAGGTTAAAGCGGCGCTGACATCACCAACCTGTTTGCGCCTACCGGTGCGGCCTTTGCGCACTACATAGGCCGAGACCCACCCGCGGAGACCTTTATGACGTCGAGAAGTGTGAGCCTGTGTGACCTTCGTGTTCTGTCTCGTTGGGGGTCTGCGTTGCTGCTTCTGGCGGTGGCCCTGGCGCAGGCCGGCCCGGCGACTGCCGCTGACGACCCGGACCTGATCTTCCGCCGCTCGACGGTGTTCAAATGGCTAAGTCCCAACGACAAGCTCGCGACCTATGGCGTCGACGATCCCGAGGTCGAGGGCGTCGCCTGCCACTTCACGGTACCGGAGAAGGGCGGCTTCAAGGGATGGATTGGCGTAGCCGAGGAAGTCTCTGATATCTCGCTGGCTTGCCGGCAGATCGGGCCGATCCGATTCAAGGACAAGATGAGCCAGGGCGACGACATGTTCAGCAAGCGCCGATCGCTGTTCTTCAAGAAGATGCAGATCGTCCGCGGCTGCGATGCCAAGCGCAACGTGCTGGTCTACATGGTCTATTCAGACCGGCTGATCGAAGGCTCGCCGAAGAACTCGACCTCGTCGGTGCCGATCATGCCCTGGGGGGCGGCCGACGCCAGCGTGCAGAAATGCGGCGAGTTTATTCAGTAGCCAAAACAGATGGTTCGGCTGCGAACTTCAGCCTATGCGCAAATCGGCTATCGGCTCAGCTCTTAACTTGCCCGAACTGCCGGGCACGGAAGTCGAAGCCGGACCGTTCGGGCCGGACATTGGTGTCGCGGCACCCCACCAGCCGGACCAGCTTTTGCGGCGCGCATTCATTGTCGCCCATGACATGCGCGCCCTGATGCGACATCGCGCCCGCCATCTGTGGCTCGCCGGGCTTGCGGGTCGCGGAATCCTTACCTGCACCCATGTTGCCATTGCCCACGACTGACATCCTTCGTTGGATTGGGGGACGACAACGTGCCACCACGAAGATGGTTGCACGGCGGGCACATCAGTCGGCGGGAACCCAGATGCGGTTCACGGGTCGACTTTGCTGCGCTGCAGTCTGTCTCACCAGAGGAACGTTAAGAAAGCGGCAGTGACCGCGGTCCGCCCAACTCGGGCTTTTGGCTCGAATTTCATGCGCCGCGGATCGATCCGAATAGCTCCAGTAAGGCGGTACCGCTGAAATTACTCGTCTTTTTTGGCCAATGTTTCGTCGCACCGTGGCTGACGAAACAATTCTCGCTCCCACGAAACCATTTTTTGCTTTTGGCGCAGAACTCCGGAAACGCCAGATCGTTATCAAACCGTCAACCAAACGGCGGCGACGCCGATCGCAATACCGGAGACAGACAAATGCGGACCATCAGCTTCATCCTCGCCTTTGCCTTCGTGTTGGCCGGTCCGTCGCTGGCGGGTTCTTCGGACAATGGTCTGCCCGGCATCGGCACCTTCTCCTATAACGGCTCGCCGATTTCGACCTCGACGCCGGTGGTGATGGCCGCCAACTAACCGCGACAAGCAAACCGAACAAAATCGCCGGTAAAGGCTCCATATGTTGCTTCGTATCTGTTCCGCGGCCATCCTCACGTCCTTCGCCTTCGCTGGCGCCGCGCAGGCTCAAACTCAGCTTCCCCTCGAGTCGGTGCAGCTTCGTACGCTGTTCAAGATGCCCGACCAGCGTGAGGAATTCGTCCGGCAGTGCGTGCCGCATATGGCGGGTCGTTGGGCGCACCCCGATGCTGTTTGCGGCTGCTTGCACGACCATGCCGCAGCGGTTGTCGATGACGCCGATCTGCGTCAGGCCGTCTTGCGTGGCATCAGCGAGACCGGCGTGCCGACGATCGAGACCGACTGGGTGCCGCGGTCCAAGCAGTCCGAGATCGGACCGACTTTCACCAAGATCGCCAAGCCGACGCTGCAATGCATGTTCGAGCCGTCGACGACGACGAACTGAGCGGTACGCTCTCAAAGCGACGACGAAAATTGCGCCTCGCAAATGCGGGGCGTTTTACTTTTTGGCAAACCGCGGCACGCAGGTGATGCTGCGCACCACGCCGTTCTGGTTCAGTTGCGCGCCCGTGACCAGCTTGATCTTCCCAGCCGGGCACGATCCGTCATCGACCAGCACGCGCTGACCGACGCGCAGATCCACGATGTTGCGCTCGTGCGAAACGGCCTGGGCCTGTTGGGCCGAGGCGCCGAAATTGGTCGCGACAATTGAAAGGGCGCTGAACAGCACGCCGAATCCCATGCGCTGCACCGCGGCCTCCCTCACTTGTTCTGGATCTTCAGCCCGTCAGGGCCGACATTGATCTGGAGGCCGTCGGGCTGCTTCTTGGACTGATAGACGTTGTAGCCGAGTACGCCGACCACGACGATCAGCGCGCCGATGATCAGATACAGGACGTTGCGATTGCCGGGCATCCAGTATCTCCAACGATGGCGCCGATTGAACGCGGCGACCTTAGTCAGGCGGTGCCGATTCTCATAGGGCGCGGCCTTGCTTGCGCGGGCTTCGATGATTTGCGGTGGGCACGCAGCGCAGCCAATGAGGCCTTTGCCAATTGTTCCGCCGACGCAACGAGCTGCGGAACCGGATGACCGGAGAATCCGAGCACGAAGCCCGGCAGCGGAGGAGCGCGGTGATAGGTTTCGGCGAGCAGCCAGCCGCCGACGCCGGCGGCCGCCTTCGCCTCTGCTGCAACGAGCGGATCGGTCGACGGCGCGAGGCGTGCCACCAGATGCAGGCCTTGCGAGGGGACCGGAACCGTGAGTTCGCCTTCGGAAGCTGCCGCCAATGTCGACGCCAGCACATCGCGCGCGTCGCGATAGAGTTTGCGCGACTTGCGCAGATTGGCGGCGAAGGCGCCGGAGTTCAGCATGTCTGCGACCGCGCCTTCCATCAGCGTACCCGGAAAGCGGTCGAGCGCGGCGCGCGCTGCCGTTACCGGACCGACCAGTTGCTCGGGCAGGGCGCAATAGCCGATCCGCAATCCCGGAAACAGCGTCTTGGCAAAGGTGCCCATGTAGATCACGCGGCGCAAATGATCGATGCCGGCAAGCGACAGCAGCGGCGCGCCGTCGTAGCGGAACTCGCTGTCGTAATCGTCCTCGAACACGAAGGCGCCGGCCTCCTTGGCCCAGTCGAGCAGCTCAAGCCGACGCGGCATCGACATCTGCACGCCGAGCGGAAACTGATGCGACGGCGTGACATAGGCGGCGCGCGCTGTCGGTGCGGATGCGCGTCCCTTGGCAACCCGCATGCCCGACGCATCAACTGGCACCGGGACCGGACGATAGCCGCAATGCTCGATCGCGCGCCGCGCCGCCGGATAGCCGGGATCCTCGCACCAAACCTGGTCACCGGGTTTGAGGATCGCGCCGAGCACGATGCGCAGCGCGTGCAGCGTGCCCGACGCCAGCATGATTTGATCGGGATCGCAGCGCAGCCCGCGCGCCGACAAAAGGTGATCTGCGATCGCGGCGCGCAATTCGCGATTGCCGCGGGGATCGCCGTAGTGGAGATGCTCGGGTCCGAACGCGCGCAGCCGGCGGCCGGCAAACGCGCGAAAACGCTGCAGCGCGCGTGCATCGATATGGGTGCAGCCGAGCGACAGTGCGTTGTGCTGCGGCGGCTCGATCATGATCCTGGTCTTGCGGGCCGCGCCGGCTTGCGCCGGGATCCGCGCGGCGACGAAGGTGCCGGAGCCTGTGGTTGCGACCGCAAAGCCGTCGGCGATCAGCCGCTCATAGGCCGTGGTGACCGCGTTGCGGCGGAAGCCGGTCTGCTTGGCGAGCGCGCGCGACGGCGGCAGCGGCTCGCCGGGTTTCACGATGCCGCCGACGATGGCGTGACACAGCGCCTGATAGAGCCGGTGCTGCGAGGCGGCGCCCTGCGTGATATGGGGGCCTGCAAGATCGAGCGGCAGCTCGGCCTTGCCCGGCGAAGACTTGGCCGGCGCAGACTTGCCTGGCGGGGATTTGCGCAAATTGGTCGGAATTTTTCGCATGGAATTGGCACTATCGCAGACCAAATCGTCAGCTACAACTGTTCTAACGTTCCAATCCAGCGAGGCATTGCCGTGACCGAAGGCGCATCCACTCCCTCCTATCCGCTATCGTCCCGCAACCGGGTGAAGCGCCTCCACGAACGCGGCTTCTACGACCATGAGACCGTGCACAAGATCCTCGACGCCTCGATGATGTGTCACGTGTCCTACGTGATCGACGGCCAACCCTATTGCACGCCGACCTTTTTCTGGCGCGAGGGGACGAAGCTCTATTGGCACGGCTCGAGCGCGAGCCGGATGCTTAGGAACCAGACGGAGGGCGAGCGGGTGTGCCTGACGGTCGCCCATCTCGACAGCCTGGTGCTGGCGCGCTGCGGCTTCAACCACTCGGCCGATTATCGCGCGGTGATGGCGTTCGGCAGCGCCTATCTCGTTACCGATCCCGAGGAGAAGCAGCGCGCCGTCGTCGCGATGGTCGACCGCTTCTTTCCCGACCGCACCGCGACCTTAAGGCCGAGCAACAAGCAGGAGATCAAGGCGACCTCGTTCATCGCGATGGAGATCGAGGAGGCCTCCGCAAAGGTTCGCTCCAAGGGCGTCGCCGACGATGACGAGGATTACGAGTTGCCGATCTATGCCGAGCGTATCCCGGTCCGCACGGTGCTCGGCGCGCCGGAGCCGTGTCCGCGGCTGCTCGACGGCGTGACGCGGCCGGCGACGCTCGATGGCTATTCCGAAGGCCGCCTGCTCGGAGATGCATTGCGGGATGCCTATTTTGCGGAGTACCCCGCCGGCTGAGATCGGGTTACGGTGGCGCTCCCGCCTTCTGACATCCCCTGACGGAGCTGCTGCATGACTGCCGATACGCAACAACGAATCCTTGCTGCCGTTGATGAAGGGTTCGATGCGCAGCTTGCGACCACGCAGGATTTTGTCGCGATCCCCTCGACCCGCGGCGCCGAGGGGCCGTGCCAGGACATGATCGGCGATCTGCTGCGCCAACGCGGCTATGAGGTCGACGACTGGCACATCAACGTCGACGATCTCAAGGATCTGCGCGGCTTTGGCCCGATCGAGCATGATTTCTCCAAGGCGCGCACCGTGGTCGGCACCTATCGGCCGGCCACCAATACCGGCAAATCGCTGATCCTGCAGGGGCACTGCGACGTGGTGCCGACCGGCCCGCTCGAGATGTGGGCGACGCCGCCGTTCGATCCCGTCATCAAGGACGGGAGGATGTACGGCCGCGGCGCCTGCGACATGAAGTCGGGCACCATCGGTGCCCTCTACGCGCTTGATGCGATCAAGAAGGCGGGGCTGAAGCCGACGGCGCGGATCCATTTTCAGTCCGTCATCGAGGAGGAGAGCACCGGCGTTGGCGCGCTCTCCACCTTGCAGCGCGGCTACCGCGCCGATGCCTGTCTCATCCCCGAGCCGACCAACGGCAAGATGATCCGCTCGCAGGTCGGCGTGATCTGGTTTCGCCTGAAGGTGCGCGGCTTCCCGGTGCATGTGTTCGAGGCCGGTGCCGGCTCCAATGCGATCATGGCGGCGTATCATTTGATTCATGCGCTCGAGAAGCTCGAGATCGCCTGGAACGAGCGCGCCAAGAGCGACCGCCATTTCAAGGACGTCAACCATCCCATCAACCTCAATCCGGGAATCATCAAGGGCGGCGACTGGGCCTCCAGCGTGCCGGCCTGGTGCGACGTCGATTGCCGGATCGCGGTGTTGCCGGGCTGGTCGATTGCGGAGTGCCAAAAGGAGATTTTGGCCTGCGTCTCGGCCGCTGCGCGCGACCACCGCTTCCTCTCCAACAACCCGCCGCAGGTGGAATGGTCGGGCTTCCTGTCGGAGGGCTACGAACTGGTGAATTCCGAAGCGCCCGAAGCGGCCTTCGCCAAAGCGCATCAGGCGGTCTATGGCGGGGCGGTGGAAGACCGCGCTTTCACGGCGCTGACCGACACCCGCTTCTACGGGCTGAACCACAACATCCCGAGCCTGTGCTTCGGCGCCACGGGAGCTGCGATGCACGGCTTCAACGAATATGTCGATCTGGAATCGCTGCGGCAGTCGACCAAGGCCACCGCGCTGTTCATCGCCGAATGGTGCGGGGTGGAGAAAGCATAGCCTTTTTGTGTGGCGTCCCCAGATAGTTTAAGCTTAAAATAAAGACTGGGCGGCGGGCCCAGCCGGTGGCAAAGTGCCGTCCGGCCGCCAGTGCAATCCGGCCGCCAGTGCCGCCCGGTCGTCAGTGCCGCCCGGTCGCCGGCGAATCTTCGGGGAGCCACGATGCGCGATTGGGATGATGCCTACGCAAATTCGGCCCATGTGCCGGGGTCGGACAAGCTGCCGGCGCTGTGGGCGGAGCGCGCGGCTGCCTATCGCGCAGGGCTCAAATTATTCAAGCCTGATATCGCCTATGGATCGGGAGAGCGGCAGCGTCTCGACCTGATCCTGCCGGACGGCGACAGCAAGGGCCTCGTCGTCTTCGTGCATGGCGGGTACTGGATGCGCTTCGATAAATCGTCGTGGACCGACCTCGCAGAAGGCGCGCGAAACCACAGCTGGACGGTGGCGCTGCCGAGCTACACGCTGACACCGGCCGCGCGCATCTCCGCCATCACGGCCGAGATCGCGGCCGCGATTGCCTCGGCTGCGGCCCAAGTCTCCGGCCCGATTCGGTTAGCCGGCCATTCCGCGGGCGGCCATCTTGTTACGCGCATGCTGTGTGACGACGGCCCTCTCGAACCTGAGGTCTACAACAGAATCGCGGCGACGCTGTCGATCAGCGGTCTGCACGATCTGCGGCCGCTCCTGAAGACCAGGATGAACGATACGCTCGGGATGAGCATGGACGAGGCAACGCACGAAAGCGCCGCCTTGCATCTGCCGCGGGGCAAGTCGCCGCTCACCGCCTGGGTCGGCGGGAGCGAGCGTCCCGAGTTCATCCGCCAGGCCGAGCTGATGGCCAACATCTGGACCGGCTTCGACGTGCCCACGCGCCTCGTCGTCGACCCCGGGTATAACCATTTTACTGTTGTCGATGGGCTGAAGGATCCATCCTCCGCCATCACAAGATGCCTTGTCGGCCTCGATTGAGGGCCGCGGATCGATCGGGAGGATGTGTCATGAGCAGTAACGCCTACGATCCCACGGCCGAGGGCGCCGAGACCGACTTCGCCCGGAAAATGTCGTATGGCGACTATCTGCAACTCGATGCACTGCTCGGCGCCCAGCACCCCGTCTCGGACGCGCATGACGAGATGCTGTTCATCATCCAGCATCAAACCTCCGAGCTGTGGATGCGGCTCGCCATCCACGAGCTCCGCGCTGCGCGAGCCGCCATCGCCCGCGAGGAGGTGTCGCCGGCGATGAAGATGCTCGCGCGTGTCTCCCGTATCTTCGAGCAGTTGAACAGCGCCTGGGACGTGCTGCGCACCATGACGCCCAGCGAATATACCCATTTCCGCTCGCGGCTCGGACAGTCCTCGGGCTTTCAATCGTTTCAGTACCGGCAGATCGAATATCTCCTCGGCAATCGCAATGCCGCGATGCTGCAGCCGCACGCGCATGACGCCGAGGTGATGACGTTGCTCGAAACCGAGCTTGCCACGCCGAGCCTTTATGACGAGGTGCTGCGGCTTGCTCACCGCAGGGGGCTCACCATGCCCGCGACCGTCCTGTCACGCGACGTCCACGAAACCCATCACTTCGATGAGGGGGTGATGCAAGCCTGGCGCCGCGTCTATGAGGCTCCCGAAGCCAACTGGATGCTCTATGAGCTCGCCGAGAAACTGGTCGACTTCGAGGATTATTTTCGCCGGTGGCGCTTCAATCACGTGACGACGGTGGAGCGCGTGATCGGCTTCAAGCGTGGCACTGGCGGCACCGGTGGGGTCAGCTATCTCAAGCGGATGCTCGTGGTCGAGCTGTTTCCCGAACTGTGGCGCGTCCGCACCATCCTGTGAGCGAGTGGCCATGACCGAAACGAAATCGCAACTGCGCGTCTACGACGACACCAGGGCAATGTTTCATCTGCCCCCGGATGTCATCTATCTCGACGGCAACTCGCTCGGTACGCTGCCGCTGGGCGTTGCCGAACGCGTGGCGCATGTCGTCACAGCCGAGTGGGGCGACGAGCTCATTCGCGCCTGGAACACCGCCGGCTGGTACGTGCAGCCGCGCCGTGTGGGCAATCGAATCGCCCGCCTGATCGGCGCCGAGCCAGGCACCGTGATGATGGGCGACACGCTGTCGCTGAAAGTCTATCAGGCGCTTGCGGCCGCGCTCGACATGAACCGGGAGCGCAAGGTCGTTCTCTCCGACACCGGCAATTTCCCGACTGATCTCTATATGGCGGAGGGGCTGATCGCGACGCTCGGGCGCGGCCATCAATTGCGGCTGGCGGCGCCGGAGGAGGTCGAGGCATCGCTGTCCGACGACATTGCGGTGCTCTATTTGACCGAGGTCGACTACCGCACCGGCCGTCGCCACGATATGCTGACGCTGACCAGGAGGGCGCATGCGCTCGGCATCGTCACGGTCTGGGATCTCGCGCATTCGGCCGGCGCGCTGCCGGTCGACCTCGCCGGTGTCGGCGCCGATTTCGCCGCCGGCTGCACCTACAAATATCTCAACGCCGGCCCCGGCGCGCCGGCCTTCCTCTACGTCGCGCCACGTCATGCCGATCAGGCGCGCGCTGCGTTGTCGGGCTGGATGGGCCACGCAAATCCGTTCGCCTTTGATCTCGGTTATCAGCCTGCCGGCGGTGTCGAGCGCATGCGCGTCGGCACACCGCCGGTGCTGGCGATGGCCGCGCTGGAGGCATCGCTCGACATCTGGGATCGCGTCGATATCGCCGAAGTCCGCGCGCGCTCACTGGCGCTCGGCGACCTGCTGATCGCTGAGGTCGCGCGACGCTGCCCGTCGCTGAAGCTGGTGACACCGCGCGCGCACGCGCAGCGCGGATCGCAAATCTCCTTTGCCTTTGCCGGCGGGTATGCCGCCATGCAGGCGCTGATTGCCCGCGGCGTGATCGGCGACTTCCGGGCGCCGGACATCATGCGCTTCGGGATCACACCGCTCTATATTGGCGAAGCCGAGGTGATGAAGGCCGCCGGGATCATCGACGAGGTGATCAATGGCGAGGTGTGGCGTCGGCCGGAATATCAGGTCGTGAATGCGGTGACGTGAGCAGTCATAGCTGCTGCGGCCACAGCGCCTTGACGATCGCATCGAGCCCATCCGTCAGAGCCGCGGGACCGGGCTGCAGGATGATCGTCGACTTGATCTCGACGATGCGATCGTTGCGCACCGCCGGAATTGCGCTCCAGCCGTCACGCTTGCGGATGCGGTCGGGGACGACCTTCTTGCCGCACCAGGATGCCAGGATCACATCGGGCGCGGCGGCGCGCACGACATCAGGTGAAATGATGCGATCCTTGGCCGCCTTGTGAACGCGCAGATGCGGAAGTGCGTCCTCGCCGCCGGCGATCTCGATCAGCTCGGAGACCCAGCCGATGCCGCTGATCAGGGGATCGTCCCACTCCTCGAAATAGACCTTTGGCCGCGGTGCCGGACGCGGCGTCGCTGCAATCGTCGCAAGCCGTTGCTCGAGATCTTGCGCGAGCCGCTCGGCGCGTTCGGCGGCGCCGACGATGGCACCCAACGTGCGGATCATCGCAAAAATGCCGGCAAGGTCGCGCTGGTTGAAGACGTGGACGGCGACGCCGGATCGAACCAGATCGGCGACGATGTCGGCCTGCAGGTCGGAGAAGGCGAGCACCAGATCGGGGGCCAGCGCGAGGATCTTTGGAATGTCGGCGGAGATGAAGGCGGCGACGCGTGGCTTCTCGCGACGGACCTGTGGCGGCCGCACTGCGTAGCCGGAGACGCCGACGATACAGTCCTGCTCGCCGAGCAGATACAGCGTCTCGACGGTCTCTTCGGTCAGGCAGACGATTCGACGGGGAGGGAAGTCGTGCATCCCGAACGATATGCAGAATTGGCGGCACGTTGTCACGGCGGCCATAACGTCATGGTCGTCATTACCTCGGACGTCATTGCCGGGCTCCGTCAGGCAATCCATCATGCCAGGGAACATCGTTGAAGAAACAACAGGGAGAGCCCATGACGCTGCTCGAAAAAATCCAGTCGATGAAGATGCCGTTCGCGGAACTGAAGGGCGTCACCTTCACCGCCGCCGACAAGGATCGCGTGGTTGCCCGCATGGTGGTGCGGCCGGAACTCTGCACCCTCAACCACACCATCCATGGCGGTGCTGTCATGGCGTTCGCGGATTCGGTCGGCGCTGCCGCCACCGTGATCAACCTGCCGGAGGACGCCAAGGGCACGACGACACTGGAGAGCAAGACCAATTTCATCGGCGGCGCCAAGGAGGGAACCGCGGTCATTGCCACCGCGACCCCGGTTCACCGGGGGCGGCGGACTCAGGTTTGGCAGACCCGGCTGGAGACCGAGGACGGCAGACTGGTTGCGATCGTGACCCAGACGCAGATGGTATTATGATAGCATAATCATATGATTTCCCAATCAAGTCATGGGTTATTCAAATGAATCTAGACACTTGAATTATATGGTGCGATGCACAATATAATCCGGACTAGGGATTCGACGCCTCCTCGAGGGCTATCACGAGGAGTTATGAAATGAACTATGATTCTATCAGTACAACGGTTGCCAAGGGCACCGTGCGAACCCTGAGCCAGCAGGAGGAGCTTCCGCTGCTGCGCGATCACCTTTTGAGACTGGACCGAACCAGCCGGCATGATCGGTTTCATGGCTTCATCGATGACAGTTTCATCCGTCGTTATGCCGAGCGGTGCGCCAATGATGGCACCGTCATCATCGCCTATTTCGAGGATGGCGTCGTCCGCGGTGCAGCCGAGCTGCATCCGCCGGAGCAGTCGCCGGACGCCCAGCCGGAGATCGCCTTCAGCGTGGAGCGGTCGGTCCGGCGCAAGGGCGTCGGCAGCATCCTGTTTCGCAAGCTGATCGCTGAGGCCCACGCCAAGGGCTACACCAGCCTAAGGATCACCACCGGCGCGCAGAACGACGCGATGCGGGCGCTCGCCAACAAGTTCGGTGCGCACCTGACCTTCCGTCACGGCGAATCCACCGGCAGCATCGACCTGAGCGAGCAGAGCCAGAGCGAGCCGGCGCCGGCAGCAGCCGCGGTTTCGCCGGTCGAGGCCGTCCGCGCGATCGCCGACATCAACCGTGCCTATTGGCGGATGGTGATGCAGATGTCGGGCTGGGGCCGGGCCGCCTGAAGCATCCGCCAGCAACAAACGAAAAAGGGCAATTCGCTCAGCGAATTGCCCTTTCTTTTGATCAATCAGTTTGTTGGTCAGGTGCCGGTGCGGGCCGCAAAGCGGCGGACCACGCGGCGCTCGACCACGATGGAGCGCTGTGCGCCCTGTTCGCCGGCGATCACCCGGGTGGCCGTGCCGGTCCGGGCGCTGACACGCGCGGTCTTCCTGACCTCCGCCAGCACCTCTTCATAGGGCAGGCCCATCAGGGAAGACGCGATCTCGGCCTGGCCTTCCACGTCATCGGTGATGCCGATGGCGGCGAAGATTGCCTCCTCCAGCGTCGGCGGATCATGCCGTACGCGCCGGGTCCCATACTTGGTGTTCCAGTCTCCGCTCATCGCCGCCTCGCTTCTGAATCGCGGGTGATACGTAAGTGGCCTTATGTTGCATTGCAATATGAAACTGATGTGGCATTTCAGCCATGCGTTCAGGGTCTCTCGATCTTGTGAGCGTCATAAAGCTCAAGAGTGGTCGCCGCAGCGGCCAAGGGCTGCAGCGAGCGCACCAATTCGCGGGTGGCAGGGACCGCGAAATGGGTCTGCAGCGCGGCGAGATCAGCCCATTGCTCGAAAAACACCAGCCTAAGCGGATTCTCGCAGTCGATATGGACGGTATGTGAGATGCAGCCGGGCTCGGCGCGCGAACGGTGCACGTGTTCGAGACTTAGCCGCCGCACTTCGTCAAAGCTGTCGGGGCGGGCGGTCACGCTGCCAGTCACCACGATCATGCCGCCCCCCCGTTCGTCCTATGGCGCGGCTTCGGCCGCCCCTGAGAAATCCGCCGGCTGCTGCGGCCAGCGCTTCAGCGCCGCGCGCCCGGCATCGGTCAGCACATAGATGCCGCGCTCGGCGCGATCGAACCAGCCATAGACATTGTGCAACAGGATCTTGCCGGCGTCCGGAAAATCGACGCGCAACTCGCGCACCTTGCGCGGGCCGTTCGCAAGCGCCGAGGCGCAGGCCAGCGCCTGCTGCCGATAGGCGGTCATGATCGGCGCCCGGGTCGAGCCTCCCAGGACCGGATCACCCTTGCGCTTGCGATGCTCGGCGATCAGCCGCGACCGCTTCTTCGGATTGCGGCGGGGTGCTGCGGTCGGTGGCTTCACCAGCACCTCGACATCGCCGGTCGAGGTGACGCCGAGCATGCCGAAGCCGAGCCGGCGGCACAGATTGCGGTAGCGTGCATCGCTCTCGCGGCCCTTGCCGCGGATCGAGATCTTTGCGGCGATCCAGACCTCGTCGGCGGCGCCGGCGCGATCGACCGCCTGCAGGATCAGTTCGAGATTGAACGCAAGCTTGAGTTCCCCGACCACGACCACCGGCGGATCGCCGGTACTTAGCGCGACCAGATCGCAGCCGCCGACCTCGCCCTTGACCGTGAAGCCGAGCTTTTCGAGGAAGCGTTTGACGGGCAGATAAAGCGCGGTTTCCAACGGTAGGCTCCGGCGGCGCCCCAGGCCGCGACTCGATTCGCAGCAGCATAGCGCGGATTTGCGCCGGCCGGATTTGCCCTATGTCGGCCTGAGCGGCTAATGTTGCTGCCGGGACAAGGCGCAACAATTTCTATGATCAAGAACGGGCTCTATCACATCACGATCGACTTCCTCGACAGCGTAACCGGCGGCAATCAGGGCGTCATGGTGCTGCGTGACGGCCAGATGCGCGGCGGCGACTCGTTCTTCTACGCCCACGGCAGCTACACCGCGGCGGACGGCAAATGGAAGGGCGAGGTCACCAACCAGGAGCATTCGCCGACCTATGGCGAGCGGCCGGTGTGGGAACGCAAGGTCGTCACGATCGGGTTTACCGGCACCTACACCGACGAGACCGCAGAAGGCGACGGCATCGCGCTGGCGGGCAAGCAGAGCATCCGCTTCAAGTCGAAGCTGCGGCTGCTGATCCCGGACTGAGCAAGTCGAGCGACTGCCCGGCGCGATGCGCCGCCAATGCCTCATCGGCAAGGACGTCCAGTTTCCCGGCCTTTGCGTCCCGCTCAATCGCTGCGTCGAACCGCTCCGCATCGGTCTCTTCGATGTCGTTTGCTTTGATCACACCTTCTAGACCCGTCCGTTGACCGGCAGCAGTGCGCCGGTGACGGCGCCGGCGGCGTCGCTGGCGAGGAACAGGATGACGTCGGCGAGTTCTTTCGGCGTCACCCATTTGGAAACGTCAGCCTTCGGCATCGCGGCGCGATTGGCTGCGGTGTCGATGATCGAGGGCAGCACGGCGTTGACCGTGACCTTGCCCTTCAGCTCGGCCGCGAGTGCTTCGGTCAGGCGATGCACGCCGGCCTTCGAGGCGGCATAGGGGCCCATGCCGGCAGCGGCCTGCAGCGCGCCCAGCGCGCCGATGTTGATGATGCGACCGGCGCCGGTCGAGGAAAGATGCGGGATCGCGGCGAGCGAGGCGTTCAGCGCGGTCATCACATTCATCGCATACATGCGCTGCCAGGTCGCGGGCTCGCCGTCGGCGACCGACTCGAAGGTGAAGCCGCCGGCGATGTTGATCAGCGCATCGAGCCGGCCGAAATGCGCAGCGGCCTTGTCGATCGCCGATCTGGCCTGCGCGGCGTCGGTGAGATCGACGCCGCCGAGTTCGATGCGATCAGCCGTCGCAGCAACGGACGACGCCGCGTGATCGATACCGGCGACGCGCGCGCCCCTTGCGAGAGCCTGTTCGGCGACCACCTTGCCGAGCGCGCCCAGGGCGCCGGTGATGACGATGACTTTTCCGTTCATGTGGTCTCCGTACAGGCAAAAGGCAGGCGCCCACTATGATCAGGCGGATTTCATTTGCAATGCCGCGAATTTCGCTACCTACTGCGGGTATTGTTCAATTCATTCGCGCAAAGGATGTTTGCGATGCCCGCACCCAGGCCATGCGAAACGCATCTCGATATTGTGAAGCTCCAGCACGGCTTGCCGCATCTGGCTCAAGCGCTCAAACGCCAACGCAAGGTCAAGGTGGTGGCGCTCGGATCGTCATCGACCGCGGGTGCTGATAATATTCTGCCGTTCCCGCCGCGACTCGAGATGCTGTGGCGAAGCCAGAAACCGTCCTTCGGCCGGATGATTGATGTGATCAACCGCGGCATCGGTGGTCAGGAGGCGCCGGAAGAGTTCTCGCGCATCGAATCCGATGTCATCGCTGAAGCACCGGTGATGGTGATCTGGCAGGTCGGCACCAACGCCGTCTATAAGAACTACAACTTCGATCAGGTACAAGCGACATTCCAGGCGGGACTAGACGTGCTCGCCGGGCTGCCGCTCGACGTCGTGGTGATGGATTCCCAGTACACTCAGGCCATCATAGGAACGCCTGACGTACTCAAGCTTGCCAACCAGTTCATGCCGATGATCGCCGAGGTCGCAGCAAGCAGGCAAGTCAACTTGTTCCGCCGTTTTGCGCTGATGAAGCAATGGGTCGATGCCGGAATTCCGTTGTCCGAACTCGATGACGGCGCACAGGAGCATCTTCATACAAGTGACTGGGCGACCGATTGTGTGACGCAGGCTTTGCTCGGTGCGATCAACGATGCCGTGACACGCGAGCTGATCACGTAAGACTACGGGTGTCGCGCGATCAGTAAAATTTGCCGCAGTTCTGTAAGTCGATCGCAGAATCCTTCCGGTAGAAGTGAACTCCGACCAAGGCAGGGGTTCGTTATGGGATATCTTCCGGATCACGGTTTACCGCTTGTTCAGCTTAAGGAGCAGCGGCGCGACCTCGTGGTGGCGCTGCAAAACCGCAACGGGCCGGTGGGCAGCTGGGAGTTGATGCAGATCGCGGCGATCCAGCAAGCGATCTCCGCATTCGAGGACGTCATCGCCGATCTCGACGCGGAGCTCGAGGCCGCGGCCTAGAGCGATTTCGAGCGAAGTGGATACCGGTTCGCGTCAAGAAAACGCGTCAAGACGAGAATCGCCATCACGCCCGCAAATAGCGGCCTTCAAGCGCCTTGCGCTCGGCCTGTCCGAGCCCGATTCCATCCCGGAAATAACCATCGAGGTTGCCGTAATCGGCATCGATCGCCTCGAACGCAGCGTGCAGGAACGCGGGCTGCACGGCGCCGAGCACCTGCTTGACGTCGTCGGGAAGCTCGGTGCTGGCGGACGGATCGCGCTTGTAGAACTGGTTGGTCAGGAGATAGTCGTCCGCGATATCATCGCCGGGCACGCCGAGCGCGTGCAGGATCAGCGCGCAGGCAAAGCCGGTGCGATCCTTGCCGGCGGTGCAGTGGATCACGAGCGGCGCGCGATCTTCGAGCAGATGGGCAAACAGTGCGCGATAGCGCGGTGTGTTGTCCTGCACATAGCCACGATAGGAATCCCGCATCACCTCGACCGCGTCGGCCTTCGATGGTGGCCGGCCGCTCGCGGCGATCGCGCGCAGCGCGGCCACGACGGTCGGCTCGACGGGAAGTGAATGCACGGTGATTTCGGCCATGACGCACGGCGCTTCAGTTCGTTCGGTCACGCCGCGGAAGTCGAGTGCGCTTCTGACCCCGAGTCCGCGCACCACCGCGATGTCCGGCTCGGTGAGATGGCCAAGATGATTGGAGCGGAAGACCTGCCGCCAGCGCACCGTTCGTCCATCCCGCGTCGGGTAGCCGCCGAGGTCGCGAAAATTGCTCGCGCCGGAAAGATCGAGATGGCGGGCAGGGATTTCTGACATCGGACCAACCTGTGCTCACATCGTCGCGGACTTGACGCAGGACTGGTCTATAGCTGGCCTCTCGGTGGGAGAATATGACTTATCCTGGGAGCGTCACCTTCGGCAGGGCGACCGGTGATGGCCTGCAACCCGGCATGAAAAAAGGGCCGAAACCTTGGTTCCGACCCTTCTTTACTGTTCCGACGCTGCCAGATGTGTCCTGCGCGCCGTGCCCCTCGATCGCGCCGGCATCAATGATCCCGGCCCGGTTTGGCGTCTTCGATCGCCGCCTGATGGTACCAGCTGTCGCTGCAGTTGCTGGTCTCAACCTGTGCCGCAAGTTCGAGCGCCGTGCTGGCGTCGCCATAGCGACGTCCGCCGAGAGCTGCGCGGCCCCCGGACGGGAATTGATAGATCTTGGCAGATCCCTCATTTAAGCCTGTGTTCATCATCGCAAAGTCTCCTAGGTCCGGAATGCGAACCACCATCGTGCGCCCGACTCCTTCGTGCGCCGTTACCGTCGTCTGGATATCGGCCGAGGCCCGTGAGGGTGCAAGGTGACTAAGACGTAGTCACATTCTGTTTAATTCATGGGCAATTCCGCGTTTGCCTCCTGCGGGGCAGTATGCAGATGACCAACGCTTGGGCCGGAGTGATGGTTGCTAGAAGCTTGCTAGGCGCGGGCGGGCGGGAGGCGAACTGTCACACGACACTGCCACGGCTTTAATCGGCAGGGCGGTCTCGGCCGGATTTGCCGGAGAATCGGGCGCTCGCGCAGGTCTGAAAGCGGAATCTGGCTGCCCAAAACGCATGCCAGCCGCGCTCCTATGTCGCACCAAAAAATCCGATGTCCGCTGTGGACATCAGCGAGCGGGGCGGGCGCCGCATTGCAGCGACTGGCATTTTAATTGCTTGGGTAGCAAGTGGCCGATGGTGGCCGGGTACACGTGCGGCGATCGACTTGCTTTCGGTTTCCTCACGTTTTTGCATCATCAACAGAGAGGTTCAATGACCAAGTACAAGCTCGAGTATATCTGGCTCGACGGATATACGCCGACGCCGAGCCTGCGCGGCAAGACGCAGATCAAGGAATTCGCGTCGTTTCCGACCCTCGAACAGCTTCCGCTCTGGGGGTTCGATGGCTCGTCCACCCAGCAGGCTGAAGGCCACAGCTCCGACTGCGTGCTGAAGCCGGTCGCGGTTTACCCCGACGCTGCGCGCGAAAACGGCGCACTGGTGATGTGCGAAGTCATGATGCCCGACGGCAAGACGCCGCACGCCTCGAACAAGCGCGCCACCATCCTGGACGACGAAGGCGCATGGTTCGGCTTCGAGCAGGAATATTTCTTCTACAAGGACGGCCGCCCGCTCGGCTTCCCGTCGGACGGTTATCCGGCGCCGCAGGGCCCGTACTACACCGGCGTCGGCTACTCGAACGTCGGCAGCGTCGCCCGCAAGATCGTCGAAGAGCATCTCAACCTCTGCCTCGCCGCCGGCATCAACCACGAAGGCATCAACGCCGAAGTGGCGAAGGGCCAGTGGGAATTCCAGATCTTCGGCAAGGGCTCCAAGAAGGCCGCTGACGAAATGTGGATGGCCCGCTATCTGATGCTGCGCCTCACCGAGACCTACGGCATCGACATCGAGTTCCACTGCAAGCCGCTCGGCGACACCGACTGGAACGGCTCGGGCATGCACGCCAACTTCTCGACCACATACATGCGCGAAGTCGGCGGCAAGGAGTACTTCGAGCAGCTGATGTCGGCCTTTGAGAAGAACATCATGGACCACATCTCGGTCTATGGTCCGGACAATGACAAGCGCCTGACCGGCAAGCACGAGACTGCGCCCTGGAACAAGTTCAGCTACGGCATTGCCGACCGCGGCGCCTCGATCCGCGTTCCGCACTCCTTCGTCAACAATAGCTACAAGGGCTATCTGGAAGACCGCCGCCCGAACTCCCAAGGCGACCCCTACCAGATCGCATCGCAGATCCTGAAGACGATCTCCGAAGTTCCGACCGGCGTGAAGGCTGCGGCCTAAGATCCCGTTGGACCCGGACGGCAGCGTCCGGTATCGCAATCCGGTCCGCCAAGCGAAAGCTTGGCGGACCTTTGCGTTTTAATGACATCGCTTGTGCGTGGCTTCACACGGAAAGCGGTTTCGCTGCGTTATGAACCGCGCTAGACAACGCGGGCAATTTGCGCTGCCGGGGACGCGGCACTTGTTTGAGGGGTTTTACAAGGTTCGATTCGAGCTCGGCGGCACCGTTGGCCGCAGCGTGATGTATGTCGGCGAAGGCGGGATGCTCGGCGGCAACTCGGCCTTTGCCCATATCGGCACCTACCGGAAGAACGGCGACGAGGTCGCCATCGAGATCAAGACCGTTCGCCACAACCCCGATCCGAACTACCGCGCGATGGCCGGCACCGACGACGCGACGCTGATCGCCAAAGGCGGGCCGGACGGCGATCTCTATCGCTTCAAGGGCGAGCTCAAGGAATTGCCCGGCGTGTCCTTCCAGTCGGTGATGACGCCGATCACGGCGGACGAAATGCCGATCGCTGGCGGCGTCGGCGAGGGCTGCGTCGTCAACGGCCTCTATTCGATCCACATCCGCATGCTCGACGGGGTCGATGGCGGCCTCACCGGCGTGATGCTGCTCAACAATGGCCGGATCCTCGGCGGTGACGCCTTCTTCTACTATCTCGGCACCTACACCTCCGAGAACGGCCGCTGGAAGGGCCAGATCCTGAATCAGGAGCATACGTCGGCGAAGGGCGAGAACCCGATCTTCGGCGGTCACGAGGTCGGCATCGGCTTTGCCGGAACCTGCGACGAGGAGGGCGCCGTGCTCGATGCCACCGCGCTTGCCGGCAAGCGCAGCCTTCGCCTCACGGCGTTGCTCAAGTTGTTGCGGCGGGCGTAGGCTCCAATGGACAATTCAGTCCGCGTGCTCTCGACATTGGCGCTGAAGGGCGCCGTGGCGCGGCTTGCCGAGACTTATCGAACGACAAGCGGTGTCCGGATCAATGCCGATTTCGCACCGACGCTTGCGTTGCTCGAGCGCCTGCGTGGTGGCGAGGCAGCCGATCTCGTGATCCTCACCCGCGAGGGCCTCGACGAGATGATCGGCGAGGGCCGTGTTGTCGCCGACAACTCAGTCGATCTCGCGCGCTCCTATGTCGGGCTCGCGGTGAGGGCGGGCGCGGCGCATCCCGATATCGCATCTGAAGCCGGGCTGCGCGCAACGCTGCTCGGCGCGCGGGCGGTCGCCTATTCGCGGCTCGGCGCCAGCGGCATCCTGTTCGCACGGCTGATCGAACGGCTCGACATCACCGCGGAGATCAACGCGCGCGCGGTGATCATCCCGTCGGGCTTCACCGCGGAAAAGCTCGTTACCGGCGAGGCCGATCTTGCGGTTCAGCAGATCAGCGAGCTGAAGCAGGTTGACGGCATCGATGTCGTCGGTCCCATTCCGCTGAATTTGCAGACCGCAGCGGTGTTTTCAGCCGGCCGCATGACGGCGTCGGGGAACGCTGATGCCGCCGATCATCTGCTGCGCTATCTGGCCTCGGCCGATGTCGCGCCGGTGCTGCGCACGACCGGGCTTGAGCCTTGAATTTGCCGGCCTGGCGACGCAACCTCCACCCATGATCAAACGCCTCCATGCCATTGTCGTTGTCGCGGTGCTGGCTGCGCCGGCGCTTGCTTATGCGCAATCGGCCGATCTCGTACTGTGCGACCGCGTCGCAGCCAGTCCCTCCGATCCCGACAAGCCGGCCGACGTCAAGGGCGTGCAAGAGATCGCCGTATCAGACATTTCGACCGCGATCAGATATTGCGCGGTCGCGGCAAAATCGTCGCGCCGGGCGATGTACCAGCTTGGCCGCGCCTATGCCGCCAACCACCAGATAGCGGAGGCGGCCGCCGCCTGGCGCAAGGCCTCCGACAAGGGTTCGACATCGGCGATGGTCGAGCTCGGCGTGCTCTATGGTACCGGCACCGGCGTCGCCAAGGACGAGGCGCAGGCCCGCCAATTGTTCGAGCGCGCGGCGCAGGCGGGCAATGCGCGCGGCATCAGCAATCTCGCAGCGCTCGGCGGCAGTGCGGCCTCCGATCCGGCCCGGGCGCGCGAATTGCTCGGCAAGGCTGCGGAGACCAATCCCGAGGCGCAGTATCAGCTCGGCATGATGCTGGCGGACGGCAAGGGCGGCGCGCAGGACGACGTCGCGGCGCGGGCGCTGTTCGAGAAAGCTGCCGCGCAGAACCACCCGGGTGCGCTGGAACGCATGGGCGCCTTCGCGCAGGCCGGTCGCGGTGGCCCGAAGGACGCTGACGCCGCGAAAGGCTATTACGAGCGTGCCGCGGCGCTCGGTGACGAGGATGCCAAGAAAGCGCTGGAGCGCGCCCGCTGTCCCTACGTCATCAAGGACAAGCGCGGCAATGCGGTGACGAACCTCTGCTTCTGATGTGTTCGCGGCGCAGCGGCTTCAATCCTTGATGAGGAGGACGCCGCCGATGACGAGCGCGATGCCGACCAGTCGTGACACCGACACGGGATGCGGTGTTAGCCCGAAGAGGCCGAAATGATCCATCGCGATGCCTGCGATCATCTGACCGGCGACCACAAGCGCCAGTAGTGTGGCAGCTCCCAACGACGGCAACAGCAAGATCATCAGCAGGATGAACACGCCGCCCAGGAGGCCGCCACTCCAGGCCCACCACGGCGTTGCCCTCACCAAATTCCACGACGGTACCGGCTCGCGCCGCACCACGAGCACTACGACCATTGTCAACAGACCGCCGAGATAGCTGACGAGCCCGGCCCAGGCGGGCGAGTTCAGGGCGGAGCGCAGATTGCCGTTCAGGACCTGCTGAACGGACACGCTGATGCCCGCACCGAGCGCGAGCAGGGAGAGAAGCCAGACTTGCATGTGATGCCCCTAAAGACCGATCGGGGAAGTATTCCCGGTCTGGTTCTGATGGCAACGACAGGCATGCGTGCGGGCTCGCTGCGAAACGCATGGAACGGGCTTCCACCCGGGCTCCAGATCGAATAAGAGGCCGCAACCTCCTATTTCCCACATGTGTCATGATCCGCCTCGATAACGTCTCAAAGCAAGTCGGCCACCAGATCCTCTTCATCGAAGCCTCCGCAGCGCTGCAGAAGGGCGAGAAGATCGGCCTGGTCGGGCCCAACGGCTCCGGCAAGACCTCGCTGTTCCGGATGATCTCGGGCCAGGACATCCCCGATGAGGGCCAGGTCTCGGTCGATCGTGGCATTTCGATCGGCTATTTCAGCCAGGATGTTGGCGAAATGTCCGGCCGTAGCGCGGTCGCCGAGGTGATGGACGGAGCAGGGCCCGTCAGTGAGGTCGCGGCCGAGCTCAGGGAACTCGAGGCCGCGATGGCCGATCCCGATAAAGCTGACGAGATGGACGACATCATCACGCGCTATGGCGAAGTGCAGCACCGTTTCGAGGAGCTGGACGGCTATGCGCTGGACGGCCGGGCGCGCGAGGCGCTGTCGGGCCTCGGCTTCAGCCAGGAGATGATGGAGGGCGACGTCGGAAAGCTTTCCGGCGGCTGGAAGATGCGGGTCGCGCTGGCGCGCATCCTCCTGATGCGGCCCGACGTGATGCTGCTGGACGAGCCGAGCAACCATCTCGATCTCGAAAGCCTGATCTGGCTCGAGCAGTTCCTCAAAGGCTATGAGGGTGCGCTGCTGATGACGTCGCATGACCGCGAGTTCATCAACCGCATCATCAACAAGGTGGTCGAGATCGACGGCGGCCAGCTCACCAGCTATTCCGGCAATTACGAATTCTACGAGCAGCAGCGCGCGCTCAGCGACAAGCAGCAGCAGGCGCAGTTCGAGCGGCAGCAGGCGATGCTGGCCAAGGAGATCAAGTTCATCGAGCGCTTCAAGGCGCGGGCCTCGCACGCGGCCCAGGTGCAGAGCCGGGTCAAGAAGCTCGACAAGATCGAGCGCGTCGAGCCGCCGCGGCGGCGGCAGACGGTGGCATTCGAATTCCAGCCGGCGCCGCGTTCGGGCGAGGATGTCGCCAGCCTCAAGAACGTCCACAAGGGCTATGGCAGCAAGCGGATCTATGACGGACTGGACTTCATGATCCGCCGCCGGGAGCGCTGGTGCGTGATGGGCGTCAACGGCGCGGGCAAGTCGACATTGTTGAAGCTGGTGGCCGGGGCAACCGAGCCCGATGACGGTGCGGTGACGGTCGGCGGCAGTGTCAAGGTGGGCTATTTCGCCCAGCACGCGATGGATCTGCTCGACGGCGAACGCACCGTGTTCCAGTCACTGGAAGATGCGTTTCCGCAGGCCGGCCAGGGCTCATTACGCGCGCTTGCCGGTTGCTTCGGCTTCTCGGGCGACGATGTCGAGAAGAAATGCCGGGTGCTGTCGGGCGGCGAGAAGGCGCGTCTGGTGATGGCCAAGATGCTGTTCGATCCGCCGAACTTCCTGGTGCTGGACGAGCCGACCAACCATCTCGATCTCGCCACCAAGGAAATGCTGATCAATGCGCTCGCCGAGTTCGAGGGCACCATGCTGTTCGTCTCGCATGATCGGCACTTCCTCGCCGCGCTCTCCAACCGTCTGCTGGAACTGACGCCGGAGGGCATCCACCAGTTTGGCGGCGGCTATACCGAATATGTCGCGCGCACCGGGCAGGAGGCTCCGGGGCTGCGTAGTTAGGTTCGGCGCTCCGCTACTTCGTCATTCCTTCCACAAAGCCAATTGCACGCGTCTGGGCATCTGCTGATGCAGCGGCATTGGCGGGAATGGATTGGCGGCGTTGGCCGGGGTCGTCGAAATCGTGGGTCGCGCCCGGATAGAGCACGACGTCGATCTTGCTGCCGGCAACGATGGAGCGCTGGGCGACGTCCTGGCACTCCAGCGGCGACACTTCCTCGTCGTTAGAGCCGAGCAGCATGGTGATCGGTGCGCCTGACGTAAGCGTCTGCGCCAGCAGCGCCTTTGGTCCGCAGCCGGGATAGAACGCCAGCGCCGCGCGAAAGTCCGATGTTGCCGCGCCCTGCCGCTGCATGACGTTCAGCGCGGTGCTGCCGCCGTTCGACCATCCCTGCAGGAAGACGCGGTTGCCGACGATGTCATTCTGGCTGCGCAGCCAGCTCAGTGCGCCCTCCGCATCGAGCGGCCGCACCGTCAGTTCATTGACATCAGCGCGATCCGGATCACCATGGGTAAAGCGGCCAAAGCCGTGGGCCTTGCCGCGCGGACCAAAACTGTCTGGCAGTAGCGCGACGTAACCGCGGTCGGCCCAATATTGGCCCCACATCACATGCCGCTTCGACAGGCCGCCGGCGTTGCACTCGGCGGACGGACTGGTGCGCGACACTAGGGTGCAGCCCTTGTTGACGTTGATCGAGTACGGCCCGCCGCGGCCATGCAGCAGCACGATCGCAGGGTGAGGGCCTGACGATGGCGGCTTGAACAGATAGGCGACGATCTCGGTCTTGCCGTCCGCGCTCGGAAAGAACACGGTGTTTGGCGCGGTGGGGGCTGCGCGTGACGGAAGCGATGTGAGCATCAGCAGCACGGTGAGCTGAATCGCGCGATTTGTCATGGCCGCACACTAGCAGCTTTCGGACGAATTGCGGCGGATCGGCCGCGCCAGCAATGCAACGGCGCATGGCACGCCGCAATGGGCCCGCCTTGTCGGGTCCCGGAGCGCCCGTTACCATTTGCCAAAAAACGGGAGTGAAACGGCCATGAAGCAGATCAGGATCGGCGACATCACGATCGACGCAGTGATCGAGCGCGAGGGACCGTGGCGGCGGCCGCAGGATTTCTTCCCGGCCTATGACGATGCCGTGTTCCGGCATCACCTGCCGACCATGGAGCCGGAGGTGTTCGATGCTATCAGCGGCATGATGGTGATCACCTATCAGACCTTCGTGGTCCGCACACCGCGCTACACCATCCTGGTCGATACCTGCACCGGTGAGGACAAGGGCCATCCGCCGCCGTTCGATTTCCCGGGGAAAGAGCGCTGGCGCAACGAGCTGTTCGCGCTCGGCATCTCCTACGAGCAGATCGACTACGTGTTCTGCACCCATCTGCACATCGACCACACCGGCTGGAACACGACCTTGCGCGACGGGCGCTGGGTGCCGACGTTCCCGAACGCGAAATACGTCTTCCACCAGCGCGAATATGCGGCCTGGGAGGCCGAGAACGCCAAAGGCGCCAATCCGCCGGGGACGGTGTTTCGCGACAATTGCCTGCCGATCGTCGAGGCCGGGCAGGCGCTCTTGGTCGATGACGACTACGCGCTCGACGACACCGTTACGCTGATCCCGACGCCCGGCCATTCGCCGTGCCATTGCTGCGTCAACATTGTCTCGAAGGGCCAGCGCGCCGTGGTCGCCGGCGATCTGATGCACCACGTAATCCAGTGCCGCGAACCGGACTGGTCCGCGAAGCCCGATTGGGATCCGAAGCAGTCGGCAGCCTCGCGCCGGAAGTTCTTCGCCTCGGTTGCCGAGACCGACACCCTGATCCTGCCGATTCATTTCCCGACCCCGACGGTCGGCCTGATCAAGTCGGACGGCGACCGCTTCGACTATCGGTTTAAGCGGGAGTGGAGCGTTTCAAGCGAAGTGGATACCGGTTCGCATGAAGAAAACGCGTCAAAATAACAATCGAGGGCAGCGCGGGAATATCAGCGGTTCAACGCGACATCTCTGAACCCCGCCGCCAGAGGCCGTTTCGGCATCAAACGGGTCTCGTCAGCCGTCTAGCGTCAAGGAGCGCCTCACCCTAGGCGGACCAGGCGTGGCCGGCGCGTGACCTGGGTGAGAAATCGATCGAGCCCGCTGCAAAGTTGATGCGCGAGATCCTCGTTGATCTGGAATTTCGAGACTGTCCCGGCGCAATTGATCTCGAGACGTGCGCGCAGTGGGTCGGTACACTCCGTCGCGATCGTGACGTTCGTTACGTTCAGAATGGTCATTTGGGTTCCCCTCAGCCTTGATGAATTCCGCCAATCCTTATTTCGGAACGACGGGATGTCCCTTCTTCTTTTTTTCCTCGATGAACCTAACGCCGACCTCGGTGCCATCGACACGGATCAGTTCGCAGCGGCGAAAGGCCAATCCCCGCGATGAGAGCACGAGGAAGAATTCGTGCGCCCCGAGAACTTCGAGCGTTCCGTCGACTTCGAGCCGCGCTCCGCTCTGGGAGACGTCGAGCAGAGCGCAACTGCGATGCCAGGTGCCGTCGACTCCCATGAGGTTCACGGGGTGGCGGGTTTCGAGCCGGACGCGCCCGGCCTTGCGGTCTCCGTAAGCCATCACGGTCTCCGCGGCGCGGCCGACGGTGCGGCGGTCAGATCACTGAACGAGCCAAACCGCACCACGCGCTGGGCGTTTGAAAGCGGCATTGCTTCAAATCTCTCTCGGGCGAGTTCAAGCTCCTGTTGCGAGATCCTCGGCGCGACCGTCCGGCTGTTGATGATGGCCGCCGTCGTATTCCAGTTCAGCCGCGATGCCCGGCAGGCAATCACAAGCCCGTGGATCTCGGCGGACTCCATCAGCGGCTCGATCGTCTCGGTCGGCACGGCCGCCAGCTGTGCCAAGGCTGCGACAACATTGTGGTGTTCGCCTCTCACGGCGAAACGATTGACGCTGGAATCGTTCAATTGACCCGAATTGTTGAGCGCCATGACCGCAGCCTTCGCTTCGGTGTAGTCGATGGCGACAGGCGGTTTTGCCCGGGCGCGGGCGGCAGCGCTGGCATCGATCGCCGTTCGGATCGCGGCTTGTGACGATGGAGGCGCGGTCTTGAGGAGTTTGGCCTGGAGGCGTGTCGCGCATCTTGCGACGAGATCGCCGAGTGCTCCGGGCGGCAGGTCGTTGCGCGCGACCAGCGAACAAGCGATGTCCTCGTCGCGCTCCGCGGTATCTATGAGCATGGCAAAGCCTGCGCTCGTAAACTTCGTACCGGGATTGCTTGCCAATTTGCGAAGGACGCTGCTGTCCCCCCGCATCAGTAAGACATCGGTAAGCTCATCGGTGACGTTCTTTCGGGCTGCGATCGCGCAAAGGTGCTCTTCGGCACGCAACCAGGCGATGTCGATCAGATCGGCATCAGGGATGCAATCACAGTTGCGCAGGATCGGAGCCGCGACGTCGGCGTCATCATGATTGGCTAGGCGCCGCGCCAGCTCGCTGGGCACCAGGCGCGAGTCGGCAAAGGCGCGGCTCAGCGTGGTCAGGGTCCGCAGCTCGACGCCTTCCATCAAGCGAACCAGGACGTCATCGAACACGCCGATGTGGTGCTCGTTGAGCCGGTGGGCGTCCTCAAGAAAAAGACCAACCACCTGCCGCAACATCCGCACACGGCGGTCGGACGGGCCTGCTTTCAGAACATGGTCGAGTTCGGCAATAAGATCGGTCGAGGCAATGGCTGTCATTGCGGCACCTAAAAATGCTCCGCGACAGGGAACTACATTGTTCCCAGAACCAGTTTGCTCTCCGAATATTAATGCCCCCATAGAGTTTTATGGATACAAATGCCCGGTAAGGTGGAAATCCCGCCAAACGCTATCGAAAATCGGCAGCAGCCGCACTTTGTCATATTGTTTAGCCCGATATTGCACCGCAACTACCTCATTGTGTTCGTTGGGCGATTCGGAACCGGAGCGTTGATTCAATCAAAGATGTCGGCGCGCGCAAAGGCGCGGCGACAAGTGCCAATTTTCAAGATCGTTTCAGATGAACAACAGTTCGATGGCGCCATTGCTGGTGCCGAGGGTCTATCGATTTAACGATGTCGATGCCTTCAGGAGTTCGATCAGAAACCTGAACGTGGATTTCACGCCGCTCGCCCGGAGAATTTCGGCCGAGCAGGTGATCCTCAACCTGCCGGGATGCGACATCAACTACACGCAATCGTTTCCGCGGATTATCGATGCGCAATTCGCGCACGGTACCACGGCAATCGGTTTCACGATGGACGACGGCGTTCCGATCCGGTTCAACGGCGCCGAACGTGATCGTGCGGCGCTCGTGATCGGCAATGGCGGTGCCTTCTTCACCACCGTCGAGAAGACGCCACGCCAATACACCTCGATCGTCTTTACGCCCGAGATCGTCGATCGCGGCTGGCCCAATTCCATTGTCAAATTCAGCATCCACGAGATCAGCCAGCCGGCGCAGGATCGGCTGCGCGAGGTGGTACGGCAGGCCATGCTCGTCACGTCGCAGCAAGTCGCGGCAGCCGAAATCGTCGCCACCGGCACCGCGATCAAGGAATCCCTGCTCGCGGCGATCGACGACGCCTTCGCCGGGATCGTTCCAGGCGAGTGGACGAGGCGGGTCAACACGACGCGTCAGTTCAAGGTTTTCAACCAAGCGCGAGCCGCACTGGCCGGGAACGTGGCTCACCCGATCTACAGCGGCGACCTTGCCAGGGAGATCGGCGTGTCCGTGCGCACCCTGCACGATGCCATCCAGCGATATCGAGGCATGAGCATGCACCGCTATTTGCGCCTACGGCGGCTCTGGCTGGTACGCCAGCAACTGCTTGGCGGCGCGCCCAGCGTCAAGGCTTGCGCCCTGGCGTACGGCTTCTGGCACCTGAGCGACTTCTCCAGGGCCTACCGCTCGCAGTTCGGTGAATCGCCGTCCGAGACGCTGGCGGCATCGCGTTCGTCCTGACCGCCGCTCGCGATCTGGCCCGATTGACAAGGTCAGCAACAACAGGCTTGCACGGAATCTTAACGGCCGCCGATGAGCATGTTGCCCGGTCTACTCTAGGGATTGGTGATGTATCCTCGGCGGTTTGCGCGTGTTCGTCCGGCAGGTGTTGTGTCCACTTCGGTCAAGCTTTTGCTCGAACCGAAGACGCCGCTGCTCGAATGCAAGCTTCTGGACTATTCGGCCGGAGGCGCCTGCATCGAGTTGCAGCGCGCGGTGCAGTTGCCCGAACGTTTCGAAATGTTTCATGGCAACATCAGGAAACGTTGCCGGCGCGTCTGGACGAGAGGTCTGCGCGTCGGCGTCTCATTTTGAGCGTTCGAGCATTTAGCGTTCGAACATTTCCCCGCGAGCGTCAATTGACGCCACATCGGGTCGCGTATCACGCGGCCCGATACTGTTTCGATTGAGCAAGCAGGAAGAAAAACTGGCGAGGGGCTCAGGCGCCGCTTTCACACTTCTTCATGAAGGAGTTCTTGGCAGCGCCGGCGAGCTTCTTGCCGTCCGAGCCGACCGCCTTGGTCTCGCAGGTATCGGTCGTGCACTTCTTCATGAACGAGGTCTTCGCCGCGCCGGCGAGCGCCTTGCCGTCCTTGCCGACCGCCTTTGTTTCGCAGGAGGCGTCTTGTGCAAATGCCGAGCCGGCTGCAAAGGTCGCGATCACGGCAGCCAAGAAAATCCGCTTCATTTGGGTCTCTCCCTAAACCAAACCAGTGACCGGATTGGATATCGGATTCTTGACCCGATCAAGTTCCCATGGCGGATTTTGGCGGTAAAATGCCCAATGACGGGAGAAAATTTCCTGTATTGAGCGCGGAACAAAATGGAGGAAGCACGGAATGGACTTCGAGACGCTGGTACGGACACGCCAAAGCGTGCGCGGGTTCAAGCAGCAGCCGGTGGCTCGGGCGACCATTGAGGAGATCATCGAGGTGGCCAAGCGGGCGCCGTCCTCGATGAACACCCCTGGCACGTCCATGTCCTGACCGGGGCGCCACTGGAAGAGGTGCGGCGGCGCAACATGGAGGAGATGATCGCCGGCGCCAAGGCGAAGCGCGACATCGTCAGCCATGGCGAATATGAGGGCGTCCACCGCGGCCGCCAGGTCGACATCGCCAAGAAGCTGTTCGGCGCCATGGGGATTGCCCGCGACGACAAGCCGATGCGGCAGGATTGGGTGCTACGCGGCTTTCGCCAGTTCGACGCTCCGGTTTCGCTGGTCTTGGCCTATGACCGGATCCTGGATCCCGGCGCGGTCTGCCATTTCGACCTCGGCGCGCTCTGCTACGGCATCGTGCTGGCGGCCTGGGACCGCGGGCTCGGCAGCGTGATCAACGGGCAGGGCATCATGCGCTCGGACATCGTGCGCGAGGTCGCCAATATCCCGGAAGACCAGGTGATCATGACCTGCGTCGCCATGGGCTATCCCGACGACAGCTTTGCCGCCAACGCGGTACGGTCCGATCGCGAGGCCAACAGCGATTTCGCACGCTATATCGGCTTTGTCGACTGAGGCGAGGAGTTCACTTCTGATGCGACGCTGCAAATCGGCCGCTGTGATGCTCCGGCGGCAATCTCATGCTGGTCAGAACGCCGTCGTTCGGTAGCGACGGGCACATGCTGTTCGGCGCGGATGGGACGGCGATCTGGGCGCCGATCGTCGATCGTTTTCTTAAGGCTAACGACCTCGTGCTGCGCGACAAACTGCTCGACGTTCCCGTACGGCTGGCACAATCGCGCGGTCGTTGACCGCGTCGCGGGATATCGAATTCCGCGCGATGAAACCGCCGCACGTCGTGCACTGTGAGCGTGCGTTTTCGCTGGTCCCGCCGATCCAAAATGCGCTACCGGTTTTGAAACACAACAGCGCAGGCGAGGACATCAGATGAGCGATGACGAGCAAACGGCAATGATCCGCGAGACGGTCGCGAGATTCGTCGATCGCGAACTCATCCCGCTCGAGCCGCAATACCTCAAATCGAAACTGCCCGGCAGCGACCATCCCGAACTGACCGGCGAACAGCGCAAGCGGTTGCGCGACGTCTCGAAGGAACTCGGCTTGTGGGGCCTCGATGCGCCCGAGGATCTCGGTGGTCACGATTTGCCGACGCACACCATGGCCGCGGTGCATGAAGAGCTCGGCCGCTGCTGCGTGCCGTTCGTGCTGCCGCCGGATTCGCCGAATTTGCGCATGCTGCAGGCGGCCGGCACCGAGGCGCAGAAGACAAAATACCTGCAGCCCTATATCGAGGGCCGGATGACGTCGGCGATCGCGATCTCCGAACCCGGCGCCGGCGGCGATCCGGCGGGCATGAAGACGCGGGCGGTGCTCGACGGCGAGCAGTGGGTGCTGAACGGCCGCAAGATCTGGATCAGCAACGCGCGCGCCGCCGATTTCATCATCGTGATGGCGCGCGTCGGCGGCGACCAGCGGCAGGGCGGCATCACCTCCTTTATCGTCGAGAAGGGCACGACGGGCTTCATCATCGAGCGTGAAATCCCGATGCTTGGCGGCGGCTCGACCTACGAGATCGTGTTCGAGGACTGCCGCGTCCCGAAGGACTCCGTGCTCGGCGAGGTCGGCAAGGGCTACGCGCCGATGCAGCTACGCCTGCGCACGCGCCGGCTTGAGATGGGATCGACCTGCATCGGCATCACCAGGCGCGCGCTCGACATGTTGTGCGAACATGCGAAACAGCGCGAGACCTTCGGCGTCAAGCTCGCCGAACGCCAGGCGATCCAGTGGTGGATCGCTGATATGTCGACGCGCATGCACGCCTGCCGGCTGATGGTGCGCGACGCCGCTGACAAGACCGACCGCGGCGAGGACATCAGGCATGAGGCGTCGATGATCAAGGTGTTCGCAACAGAAATGGCCTACGAGGCCTGCGACCACGCCATGCAGACGCTCGGTGCGCTCGGCATGACGCTGGAATTGCCGCTCAACGCGCTGTGGCAGAAGGCGCGCCTGATGCGGATGTATGAAGGCCCGAGCGAGGTCCATCGCCAGGCGATCGCGCGCCGCGTGCTGGGGCTGCGCGGGGGCTAGGATTCGCCTGGTCGCCGCTCACGTCGCGATATCGACGACAATCTTGCCGGTCGCGGTCCGGTTGCGGATCGCGGCATGCGCATCGGCGATCGTTGCGAGCGTGAAGTGGCGGGGATCGAGGTGCGGCGCGACCTTGCCGCTCTCGGCCAACCGCGTCGCCTCGCGCAGGATCTCGCCGTGATGCGGGCGACCTTCGCCGGTCAGCAGCGGCAGCAGCGTGAACACGCCGGAATAGCTTGCCGCGCGGAACGACAGGGGTGCCAGCGCGTGCGTTCCCCAGCCGAGCGCACTGACGACATGGCCGAAGCGGCGGACCGCGTTGAAGGAGGCATCGAGCGTGGCGCCGCCGACGGTGTCGAACACGATGTCGAAGCCGCGGCCCTGCGTGTGGCGGTCGACATAGTCCTCGACGCTCTCTTTGGTGTAGTCGATCGGCGCCGCACCGAGGCGTTCGATCAGGGACAGGCTGGTCGCTGAGCCTGTCGCCCAGACCTCGGCACCGAAGGCGCGCGCGATCTGGATCGCGACGTGGCCGATGCCGCCGGCGCCGCCATGGACCAGCACCTTCTGTCCCGCGGTCACATGCGCGCGATCAACCAGGCCTTCCCAAGCGGTGATAAAGATCAGCGGCAATGCCGCCGCCTCGCGCATGCTGAGATTGGCGGGCTTCAGCGCCAGCAAACTGGCGTCGACTGCGGCATAGTCCGCGAGCGAACCCTGCAGGCCGCCGACGCCGCCGGTCATGCCATAGACCTCGTCGCCCTTGCGAAACGCCGTGACACCTTGGCCGACGGTTTCGACCACGCCGCTGAGATCGATGCCGAGCACGGCCGGCAGCGGCTGCCGTGCATGCGCTGCCTGGCTCGCGGCGATCTTCAGATCGAGCGGATTGACGCCGCTCGCCTTGATGCGAACCAGCACCTCGCCTGGGCCTGCTTGCGGTTGCGTGATCGCGGTCTGGCGAAGTGGCGCATTGGGGGCGTCGATGATCAGGGCATGCATTGAGGGCGTAGCGGTCATGGTCGAACTCCGTTGTTGCCCTAAATCTGATGATTGCATAATTGTTTGAAAATCGACAATATTGTACATTGGCCATTCATGTTTGACTGGATGCGCCATGGAATGGAGCGATCTTCGGGTTTTCCTCGCTATCGCGCGGGAGGGGACGCTTGGGGCGGCGGCGCGCAAGCTCGGACAAAGCCAGCCCACCATGGGGCGGCGATTGCGCGAGCTGGAAACGTCGCTCGGCCAAACGCTGTTTCAGCGCACCGCCGATGGTTTCGTGCTGACTGACGAAGGCACCAGCGTGCTCGTCCATGCCGAGCGCATCGAAGAAGAAACGAATGCGCTCGAGCGCCAACTCGCTGGCCACAACCGCCAGCTCGACGGTCTGCTGCGCATCTCATCGTCGGATTGGTTCGGCGCGCATCTCCTGACGCCGGTGCTCGCCGAGTTCGCGAAGCTTCAGCCGCGCGTGGTGGTGGAACTCCTGACCGACGCCCGCATGTACAGCCTGCCCCGCCGCGAGGCTGACATCGCCTTCCGCATCCGTCGCTTCGACGAGGCGGAGGTGATCTCGCGGAGGCTCATACATATCGATTACGGCGTCTATGTCAGCGCCGGCAGTGCCTACGAACCAAGGCCAGGCGACGGGCGTGGCACACCGCTGATCACGATGGACACCGCCTTCGGCGGCATGCCCGATGCCGTCTGGCTGAAGCGGATGCTGCCGCATGCGCACGTGGTCTCACGCAGCAACAATCGCGACGTCCAGGCGCGGATCTGCGCCGAGGGCGCAGGCGTCGCAGTGTTGCCGCGTCCTCTTGCGGATTCAATCGACGGTTTGCGGTTGATCGACCTCGGTGCGCCGCCGCCCGGGCGCGACACCTATGTCGGCTACCATCGCGATCTCAAGCGGCTCGCGCGGTTGCGCGCGCTGCTTGATCTCCTGATTGACCGGCTCGCGAACTGACGTCAGGCAGCCCGCACGTCGGAGAGGAAGCGGTTGACCTGGCCGGCGAGGTCCTTCGACTGTGTCGAGAGCTGTTCGGCTGCGCCCAGCACCTGGGTCGCCGCGCTGCCGGTGTCGTCGGCGGCATGCTGGACGCCGGAGATATTGGAATTGACCTCCTGGGTGCCGCGCGCGGCCTCCTGGACGCTGCGCGCAATCTCCTTGGTCGCGGAGCCCTGTTCCTCGATCGCGGCGGCAATGGCGGTGCCGATCTGGTCGATCTCGGTGATGACGTCGACGACGTTCTGGATCGCGGTGACGGTCTCGTCGCTGGCGGCCTGAATCGCGGCGATCTGCTCCGAAATCTCGGTGGTCGCCTTTGCGGTCTGGCCGGCGAGCGACTTCACTTCGGATGCGACGACGGCAAAGCCGCGGCCGGCTTCGCCGGCGCGCGCCGCCTCGATGGTGGCGTTGAGCGCGAGCAGATTGGTTTGTGCCGCGATGTTCTGGATCAGGGTCACGACGTCGCCGATCTTCTGCGCGCCCTCGGCGAGCGAGCGGGCGGTGTCGCCGGTGCGGCGGGCATGGTCGACCGCGCGCGCCGCGATCTCGGTCGAGGTCGAGACCTGGCGCGCGATCTCTGAAATCGAGGACGTCAGCTCTTCGGTCGCGCTCGCCACCGTCTGCACGTTGGTCGAGGTCTGCTCCGACGCAGCCGCGACGATGGAGGCCTGGCGGTTGGTCATGGCAGCCGTCGCCGACATCGATTGCGCGGTCTGTTCCATTACCGACGATGCCGCCGACAGGCCGCCGACCAGCTCGGTGACCTTCATCTCGAAGGCACGGGTGAGGTCGTCGAGCACGTGGGAGCGGCGCGTCTTGACGTTGTTCTCGGCTTCCTTCTCGGCGGCCAGGCGATCGGCTGCGATCCTGTTGTCCTTGAACACCTGCACGGCGGCGGCCATCGCGCCGATCTCGTCGTGGCGCGCGGTGCCCGGGATCGCCTCAGCGACGTCGCCGGCGGCAAGCCGCGACATGCGGCCGGTAAGGGCGGCGATCGGGTTGAGGATGCGGCGGCGAACAATGACGATCAGACCGGCGCTGGCAACCGCGACCGCGATCAACCCGATCAGTGCGACCACGAAGCTGAAGCGCGCCGACGAATAGGCGGCCACGAGCCCCTGTTCGGCGTTGTCGTAGAAGGCGTCACGCACGGTGATGATGGCGGCCAGGCCGACCTGGGATTCGACGAAATAAGTGTCGACGTCCTGCTCGTATTTGCCCGACACCGCGCCTTCCTTGGCGAGCTTCAACGACTTGCCGAAGCGCTCGACATAGTCGGCCTGCATCTTGCCGAGCGCCGACGCGACATTTGCCGATGTCGCCGGGTTGTTGCGCAGTTCCTGCAAGGTCGAGAGGATCTGCTCAGTGCGGCCGGTGCTGCGGAACAGCTCCAGCCGCTCCGGCTCGGTCGCGGCGCGCTTGGCCCCGACCAGCGCCTTGTGCAGGCTGGCATTGAGCCCGCCGATGTCGCGCAGCGACCAGGCGACGTTGGCGTAATTGGCCTGGCGATAGGCATTGCCGTCGAGGCCGGCGAGCCGGCGCACCTGCTCGTCGAGCAGCGCGGTCACCCCGGCGTTGAAAACCGAATTGTCGGCGACGATTTTGGTCGCCGCGGCGCGGCGCCCATCGATGGGGCCGGCGATGGCCGTCGCGATGGCGTCACGAAGGGCGGTAAACTTGACCTTAATTGCATCGATCGCGCCTGCGATCGCCTCGCCATCGTCGAGCGATCCCGGGAGGGTGGCGCGCACCTGGTTGACCCTGGCGAGTGCGCTGTCGGTCAGCTGGCGCAGCCTGTCGAGCTCGGCCGTCTGCTTCTGTTCGATCGCACCGCTCCCCATCAGCACGTTGGTGGCGTAGCCGCGTTCAGGGTTCAGGTTGCGCGGGATATCGCCGACGGCGCGGACGATGTCGAGCCGGCTCTGCGCGGTCGAAGCCTTGTCTATCGTCTGGTACTTGGTGACAGCGACATAGGCCGCGAGAACGCCGCCGACCGCAGACAGCGAGACGATCGCAGCCGTCAGGAGGGTACCGATTTTCATGGGATGCGCGCCGTGACGAGAGGGGTGTGAGAGCCTCAACCGTACCGGGTGCGCATTAATCTTGGGTTTACGATACAGAACCGCGCCGGCGCTTCGGGCACACGATATCTCGGCCGAAAGTCGAATCCGGTTCGCGGCGGCGGCCGCCCCGTGTCCGGGACGGATTAGGCTTCAGTGCTCGTCTTCGCCAGCGCTCTTGGTTGTGGTGCGATGCTGAGTCGAACCGGTCGAGCCCATCTCGCCGCAGGGAAGCTGTGTCCAGCTGCCGTCGGCGGCCTGCTGGTAGGCCTGGCAGCCGGCGGACGCGGTGGATTTGTCGTCGGCCTTCTGGTGGTCGGAACTCTTCGCCAACGCAGGGGTGGCAACCGCAGCAAAGGCTGCGAGCGAACCTGCGAAAACCAGCCTTGCGATCCGCATGTCGGGTTCTCCTTCGAAGCAGGGCGCATATCGGGAAATGAATTTGGCGATTTTTGGCCGCTGCGGGCCGGTTGCAGGGGATTTGCTTAATGGCCGGAAAACGGGCGGCATGGGCGATTAAGGTTTGTGAATGCCACCGTGCCGTCGCGACCGTGTGGTAGGGTCTGACCGTCATGACCCACCGCATTCTCGTCCTCTACGGCTCCTACCGCTCGGATCGCATGGGCATCCGGCTCGCGCATTTCGTCATCGATGGCCTTCGGGCTCGCGGCGACGACGCCGAATTGATCGACGCAAGAGAGGTGGGCCTGCCGATGCTCGACCGGATGTACAAGGAATATCCGAAGGGGCAGGCGCCCGCGGCACTCGAGACGCTGGCCGGAAAAATCCGCGGCGCGGACGGCTTCCTGTTCGTCACCGGCGAATACAATTGGGGCATCCAGCCCGGGCTGAAGAACCTCACCGATCATTTCCTCGAAGAATGGTTCTGGCGGCCGGCCGCGATCGCGAGCTATTCGGCGGGCCGTTTCGCCGGCGCGCGCGCCGCGACCGCCTGGCACGGTACGCTCTCGGAGATGGGCATAGTCGTGGTCTCGAGCACGATTGCCGCGGGTCCGATCGCACATACTCTTTCAGAGGACGGCAAGCCGATCGGTGAAGGCGGCAAGGCACTGGAGCGCGCCTTTCCGCGCTTTGCCGACGATCTCGCGTGGTGGATCGAGGCTGCCAAGGCGCAGCGTGCGCGCAAGGCGCCGCCGTACTAAAGATGTGGGCGTCTATTCCTTCGTCCTGACATAGCCCGCCAGCCGCGTCTTCTGCTCCGAGCACCAGGTCGTCATGCCGGCGCGGCGCTGGTCGAGGTCGGTGGTCTGGGTGGCGATCGCGACGTCCGTCATCAGATCGTCGGACTGTTTCTCGCCCATTTTGCCGCCGGTATGCATGAACGCGATCGCCTTGCGGACCTGCTCGGTCGTGCCGTCGGGCAGCTGCATTTCCTGCGCCTTCTGGACGAGGTCCTGATAGACCACGTCGGTGCCGGGACATTCGACCTTGGCAGCAAACGCCTGCAGCACATTCGTGACATAGGTCAGGCGCGGATCGGCGGCATGGGCCGGCGTTGCGGCAACAAGCAAGCCCGCGATGACCAGAGCGTAACGCATGAATTCCTCCCAATGTTTTCGACGCTTTTTTGCGAGGCTACCGTTCGCGGGAACTCACTGCAACACCTGAGACACACCATCGCACCGAACCGATCAAACAGCCGTGTTCCATGCGGTGCTGCCACGATTTCAGCACGATTGCGGCACCATGTGGCACGGGATGACACAGGGGAGAATGATCGTGCCGAAGTCGGGGCTTGCGGTGGTGCTGTTGGGTTCGCTCGCGCTCGGCGGCTGCATGCAGACGACACTTTCGCCGGTGACGGACGCCGCCATGACGCCGCGCGACCGGCAGTTGCTAGCGCATCCGCCTTACGCGCAGGCCAGCATCCCCGAGCAGTTTCAGCGTCACATCGTCGACTACCGGCGCCGCGAGCAGCCCGGTACGATCCTGGTCGATACCGACGCACGCTATCTCTACTACGTGCTGCCCGAGGGCAAGGCGATCCGTTACGGCGTTGCGGTCGGCGAGGAGGCGATGGCGTTCTCCGGCGTCGCCACTGTCGGCCGTCTGGCCGAATGGCCGGATTGGGTTCCGACGCCCGAGATCCAGGCCCGGCTCGGGCCGTATCCGGCCCGCGTTGCAGGTGGGCCGGCCAATCCGCTCGGCGCGCGCGGCATCTACCTTTACCAGGGCAACAAGGACACGCTCTACCGCATCCACGGCACCAACCAGCCCGAATATATCGGGCAGGCGATTTCGTCGGGCTGCATCCGCATGAACAATGCCGATGTCATCGACCTCTATCAGCGGGTCAAGCCAGGCGCGACAGTGGTCGTGCTGCCGCCAGGGCAGAATGCTTAATCGCCAGAGCGCGTAGTCGTCACAGCGCGCAATCCACCATCGGTCAGCAGCAGGTCGGCGGACTGCGGTTTCCCGCGTCCGCCGTCCAAGTCATCGTCAGCGCACCGGCATCGGCGGACGAACCACCGGGCCGTCGTCGTCGGCCTCAACAACGGCGGATTGCGGCGGCGACTGTAGCGGCAGCGGCGCAACAGCCTGTGGCGCCGGTGCAGCAACCGCCGGCAGTGGTGCGACTGACGTCCGCCCGGTTGGCACCGGGGGTGGCGGCGGCGGGATATATGCCTGTACCGGGCGGCGGACCGGCGGCGGTACGACGGCCGCGTGCGGTGGCGGCGGTACCGCGGCGCGCGGGCGCGGCGGGACTGGTCGCTGCTCGATGGCTCTGGTTTCGGTCGTCCTGGCGGCGCGCTGCGACAGTTGATCCTGGCTCGCGTTGAGCTGGGCGATGTTCGCCTTGAGTTGCTCGATCTGCTGTCCCATGGACGCGAGGTCGCGCGCCATCGACTGCAGCAACTGCGCTTGATCAGGTGCGACTGTAGCTGCAGTCGGCGCTGCCGGAGCAACTGCTGCAGTTGGCGCCGGTGCTGCGGCTGGTGCAGGTGTGGCTACGGCGACATCCTGTGACGGAGCCGCCGGCGCTGCGCCTGCCGCCGGTTGATCGGCGGTCGCCGCTTGCACTGCTGGCGCGGCCTGTTCGGGAGCGGACGCAGCCTTGCCGGGAATCAGCGATGACAGCATCGCGACCTGTGGCGTCAGCTCCCCAACCAATTGCTTGGCGCGATCGCCGTAATGCTGCCACGCGGCGGCACCCATGGCGCTGATGATCGCGAACACGAACCAGAAGCCGCGGATCGCCCATCTGTTGGGGCGGGGCGGAGCGCGATCATGCAGGACATCGTCGAGCCGGATGTCGTCGGCCGCGGTGGCGCGATACATCGGCGTAGCCGGTGGCACGGGCGTGACCGGCGGTACGGACGCGATCGGCGGCGCAGACGATGGAGCCGCGATGCTTGGACCGAAATGCGGCTCGCGCTGCTCGGGCGATCCCGTACTTACCGGTGCGAGCGTGGGGGCGGCGCTGTCCGTGCGTGACGGCGCGAAATTTGGTTCGATCGCGAAAATATCGTGCGGATCGGCGTCTTTCATCATGAGCGTAGATTGCATTGGCGGTCCCCGTTGTCAGTCCAAGGTCAAACCGCAAATGGGCGGCCGGCGCTTTTACGTCCTGTATCGACCCCTAGCCCTGTCCCCCACCACTCCAGTCCGGTTTGACCAAAGCATGGCGAGAGGGTGGAGAGCTTGCGGTGTTTCGGGAACCCGATTTGGAGCGAGGGGGCATCTCTCGGCCCCGGAAGGGGGAGCCGGATGACCCGTGGTGTTTGTGGCCCAATCGACACACCCGAACGGAAATCAGACCGCCCGAACTGCGTCTTGCCGCATCATGCCTCCGTTCCGCCCCGATTGGATTCAGCTGATAGGCGGATGTTGAATTTTCGGCTTGGGCTGGGGCGCGAGTTGGGGATGCAACATGTCACGCGACGGTACTGTTTCTTCGGACGTCGGCGTCAAACGCAGCGCATACAGCGCTGCGGCTCATGCGCGAACAGCGCTCCGCCTGTTCGCCATCGCGATCGGCGCCGCCTCGCTGGCGGCCTGCGCACAATCCTCCGTTGTCAGCCAGCGCTCGCAGGCGCTCGCGAGCCGGCCAGCGTTGATCGAGCCGACACGAACCGCGGCATCGCCGGCCCACACGCGCGTCGCGGTCGCGCGCACGCACACGCCTTACGCGTCGCGCAAGAAGCCGGATGACAGCAAGATTGCATCTCAGGGGCTCGCGAGCTTCTACAGTGAGGGGCAGCAGACCGCGAGTGGCGAAAAATTCGACGGCCGTGAACTGACCGCCGCGCATCCGACATTGCCGTTCGGGACCAGGCTGCGGGTCACGGACGTCAAGACCGGCCGTTCGGTGACGGTGCGCGTCAATGACCGCGGACCCTACGTGCCCGGGCGGATCGTCGACGTCTCCTATTCGGCGGCGCAATCGCTCGGCATGGTCGGCAAGGGCGTCGCAAACGTCAGGCTTGATGTGGTCGAGTAGCCGACAAGGCGATTGCAGGCGGCGGTACCACACTATGGCAAGAGTTCCGGATTCGGGATTTTTGCCGGTGCGATCGGGGAAAAGTCCCGGATCATGCGCGCTTTAATCCTGTTGGTCCGCGCGACCGGCACAAATAGGATTGTCGTCGCTGCTTCCCCGCGCTCTCCTTTCACAGGCGCGTGGATTTCTACCCAATGAACCTTTCCCCGCCTTTGCTGTCCCGCAGAAGGCGGGGTTTTTCTTTTGGGCGACAAGTGCCCACCTTGATGAGAAAGACAGCGCAGGCGCGACCGCACGTTGCGCTTTGCTGCATCTCGAACAAAAGCTTCCACCAAATTGTCACGCTCCTGGCGAATTGCGGCCCAACGTCGCTGCCAACAGACGGCCCGGTGGAGCGCGTCAACAAGGGATAGAGCGTTGGCCTACAAGATGATCGCAGAACGCGAGAACGAGACGGTCAGAATCGAGCGAGAGAGCACGTTCCTGATCGTCGCCAAGGCGAAGGTCTGGGCGAGCGAGGGATGGCAGGTCGTCATCACCGACAAGGACGGCAAATCCTACCCGCCGGAGGAATTCGACAAGTTGCTGGCGGCGTGACGACGATCAGGCGCTAGCGCTGTACCGAGATCAGCATCATCATCGGGCGCTCGAGTTCCTCGGCCAGTTCGGGCACTGCTGCGATCTGCTCCTCGGTCGGCGAGAATTCCTCGACATGACGGATTGAAAAGCTGGCAGCCATCAGCGTGTTGAGCGTCGTGCCGATCGTGCGGTGATATTTGAGAACGCCCTTGACGTACCAATCGGTCTGGCGTTCGCCTTCGCTGAAGTAGCGGTTGACCGGCCAGGTCTTGCGGCCGTCCTCGTCGTGCGACCAACGCGGATGCGCGGCCGCCATGTAGAGGGGATGTTCGATGGTGAACACCAGGAGCGAGCCCGGGGCGAGCGCGCGATACAGCATGCGCGCCAGACGATCGAAATCCTTGATGTAGTGGAATGCGAGGGCGCTGTAGGCGAGATCGAACGAGGCTGGCGGCAGTTCGAGCGTTTCGAGGTCGGCGATCTCGTATCTGATTGCCGGATCGCGCGTCATGGCAGTTGCGCGGGCGATCATGTTCTGTGAGAGGTCGATGCCGAGCACGGCCGATGCGCCTTGCTCCCGCATCCAGCGCGACGCCCAGCCGAAGCCGCAGCCGAGATCGACGACGCGCTTGCCTGAGACGTCCGGGAGCATGGCACGGATCGCTGGCCATTCGGGGGCGCCGACGAGCCCGCGGACCTGCCGCGGCAGTTGGCTGTAGCCGGCAAAGAAGCCGGGATCGTCATAGATGTTTTGCGCCATGGTCGCGGTGCTCGGAATAAATCGTTGATCAACTGTGTAGCCCGCCGGCGCGGCGGGTGGGAACGGTCGATTTTCGCTGGCAGCAGCAACCAGACATCTGGCGATTTCCCCGGTGCTACGGCTTGCGTTCATCAGAGATTCCGGGAACTCTCCTGCGACAAGCACCAGACAAATTTCATTTGGGGGAATTCGCCATGGCCTTTTCACTCTACGACGCGACGGTCGCCAACTATCTGCAGATCCTTGGCGCGGTCTCGACTTTCCTCGACAAGAGTCTGGCGCATTTCAAGGAGAATGGCGTCGATCCTGCCGAGATCGTCGAAACGCGGCTGTTTCCGGACATGCTGCCGTTCCGCTTCCAGGTCATATCGCTCGCGCATCATTCGCGCGGCGCGATCGAGGCCGCGCGGAACGGCGTGTTTGTGCCACCCTCGGGCCCACGGGACCTCGACTATACCGCGCTGCAGGCGTTGGTGACGGATGCCCGCAATGAACTTGCTGCATTGGCGCCTGATACGGTCAACGCACTGGTCGGCCGCGACGTCACGTTCAAGGTCGGCGAACGGTCGATGCCGTTCACGGCGGAAGGCTTCCTGATGTCGTTTTCGCTGCCAAACTTCTTCTTCCACTCGACCACGGCCTACGACATCCTCCGCCACAAAGGCGCGCCGCTGGGCAAGCGCGACTTCATGGGCCGGTTGAACCTGAAGAAATGAGCGCCGGGGAACATCAGCGATTCCGATGAAGCTTCTGGTTTTCGGCTACGGTTATGCGGCGCAGGCTGTCGCCGAGCGCTTGCGCGGATCGGGCGCCGAGATCGCGGCGACCGTCCGGACGCAAGCAAAGGCCGACCTGCTGGCACGGAGCGGCGTCCGCACAAGGCTGTTGTCGGACGCGCACCACGATCCCACGATCGCGGATGAGATCATCGCGAGCGACGCGATCCTGGTGTCGATACCGCCGGATCAGGGCGGGGATCGTGTGCTCGCGGCCTTTGGCGAGGCGATCGCCGCGGCGCCGCGGCTGCGCTGGATCGGCTATCTCTCCACCGTCGGCGTCTATGGCGACCATGTCGGCGGCTGGGTCGACGAAACGACGCCGGTTGCGCCACGCGAGGGCCGCTCGCGGATCAGGGCGGAGGCGGAGCAGGCCTGGCTCGACTTCGGCGCGGCGCGCGGCAAGGCCGTGCATCTGTTTCGCCTTGCCGGGATCTATGGTCCAGGTCGTAACCAGCTCGTGCAATTGGCTGCGGGCACCGCGCGTCGGATCGTCAAGCCCGGCCAGGTCTTCAATCGCATCCACGTCGCCGACATCGCTGCCGTGATCGAAGCCTCGCTGAAGCGGCCGCGCGGCGGCGCCATCTACAATGTCAGCGACGACGAGCCCGCGCCGCCCCAGGATGTCGTCGGCTTCGCCGCGCAGCTCTGCGGCGTTGCTCCGCCACCTGAGCTTCCGTTCGAGCAAGCCGACCTCACGCCGATGGGACGGAGCTTCTATGGCGAGAACAAGCGCGTTCGCAACGGGCTGATCAAGCGCGAACTCGGTGTCGTGCTGCGCTACCCGAACTATCGGGAGGCACTGGCGGCACTGCGGGCGAGCGGCGAGGGGCCAGCCTAGGCGCGCTCGGGCGATTTGCTCCAGCGCGGCACCGGATCGAGCGGCGTGCGGTAGAGCTCCTGGTTGTCGGCATCGGTGACGCGCACCGCGCAGCCGCGCGCCTTCAGCTCGGGCTTCACCTGCGACAGCTCGTCGGCCAGCTGATCGGCGCGATCGGAGGCGACGCTGATGTCTTCGAGGATGATGGTCCCCTGATTGCGGAACTCTTGTCCCACCACGAGATCGAATTTGTAGTACGGCATTCCGAAATTCTCCGCCGAAGGTCCCTTACTTTCGGTATGCAGCACAGGATAACACTGAGTCGACGGTTCCCTAAGGCACATCGCGCACAATCATCGAGCGATCGGCGCAAAATCGATGTGCAGCGGGTGGTGTGTGATGCGTGAATGCGCAGCGTTGATGAATACGTCCGTAGTTCACCGGAGATTCGCCGTAACGTTTCGTTAATTCGACTCGCGCAGCGCCTGCCGCGCGCGCCATTTCGGGCCGGGGCCGCGCATGTAATGCCGCTCGGGCCGGTAGGGATTGCAGACGCTTTCGATCAGCGCGAGCAGTGCATTCAAGCGGCGGCGCAGCGGCGTCATGTGCGCGCCTTAGTGCAGCTGGCCGAGCACGGCCGCAAACGGCAGCTCGAAAACTTCGTCGCCGAGATCGTCGGTGACATGCAGGATCCAGTTGCGCCAGTCTTCCGCGCTCGGGATCATGACGTAAGTGCGCACCAGCCGCTCGGCATGCTCGCGCGCTTCCGAAAGGTTCATGGCAGCGCCGGTTCGGTCCACCAGGACGTGTTCGTCGTCGGAGCAGTGGAAATAGAGGGCGGTCATGTTCTGATTCCCATGAGGCGATTCTCACGCGTTGAGATAGCAGCGCGCAGCCTTGCCGAGAATCCGGGTGATACCCCATCGGTAAACTACGGGGAATACAGCACATTTGAATCAACTGGCCGTGATGACACCGTGACGTCAGAAAATCGCCTCACCGATCGCGACCTCGCTGCGCGGGCCGAGCACGATGACCTTTCCCTCAGAATCCTTCGCACCGAGGATCAGGAGTTCCGAGGTGAAACCCGCGATATTCTTCGGACCAAAATTGCAGACGCAGACGACCAGCGAGCCGAGCAGCGCTGCCGGCTCGTAATTGGTGATCTGCGCGCTCGACCACATGATCCGCTCAGTGCCGACATCGACGCCGACCTTCCAGGACGGGTTGCGCGCGCGGGGAAACGGCTGCACGTCGACGATCTTGCCGATGCGGATATCGAGCCGGGCGAAATCGTCGTAGGCGGCGATCGGTTTCAAGGGAGACATCCTCACCGCTCCTGAAAGGCGAGGCGGACGCCGAGGGCGATGTAGATCGTCCCGACCACGCGGCCCTGCCACCGCCCGATGCTTCGATTCCGCGTGATCCATGGGCTGATCTGGCCGGCCGCCAGCGCCAGCAGCGAGGTGTAGGCGGCGCTCATCGCGACGAAGATCAGGCCGAGCGTTGCGAACTGCACGACCGCGGAGCCGTGGCCGGGGTGGACGAACTGCGGCAGGAAGGCCAGGAAGAACAGGGCGGTCTTCGGATTGAGCACCTCCGCCCAGATCGCCTGGCGGAACGCGCGCCGCGCATCAACCGGCTGTGCGGCAGGAAGCGAAAGGTCGTCGGTCTTCGCGAACAGCGCGCGGATTCCGAGCACGATCAAATAGACCACGCCGGCATACTTTACGATTGAGAACGCCAGCGCCGAGGTCATCAGCACCGCCGACAGGCCGAATGTCGCCATCGCAGTATGGACGAGATCGCCAAGCGCGATGCCGAACCCGGTCGCGACGCCGACGCGCGGCCCGCCGGTCACGGAGCGCGCGAGCACCAGCAGCACGGCCGGGCCGGGGATCAGGAACAGGCCGAGCACGACGGCGGCATAGGTGAGCAGAGTGGTGATGTCGATCATGACGTTTGTCCCGGATGTTGAGCTGCGGTGATGGCCTCTGCCTCGAAGCGGCGCTTCGGATGAACCAATTCCTCGGCGCTTTCGACAATGCGCATTTCCTCGGTCCCCCTCAGCGCGGTGCGCTCCAGCACCGCGAAGATCGCTGACGCGGCGTGGCTGAGCGCATCTGGTGTCTCCGATCCCCGAACGCGTGCTGAGACGAACAGCGCGGCGAAGAGATCGCCGGTGCCGTTCGGGCTGATCGGCAGTCTTGGAGTGCGCACCCGCCAGGCCTTGGTGCGTTCGATCGCGAGCGTCTCGATGGCGTCGTCAGGCGTCCCGGCGAGTTCGGCGCTGGTGACGATGACCGTCGACGGCCCGCGCGCCATCAGTGTGCGGGCCTGCGCGATCACCTCATCGGTCGTCGTGGCCGGCGCGCCGCAGAGCCATTCGAGCTCGAAATGATTGGGAGTGATGATGTCGGCGAGCGGGCACAGCTCGTCGCGCACCAGCGGCGGGATGTCTGTTCGCACGAACAGGCCGCCGTCGCGATCGCCGAGCACGGGATCGCAGCAATAGAGCAGGGCCGGATTATTCGCCTTGGCGCGGGTGACGAACTCGGCGACTTCTTGGGCGATGTCGGCCGAGCCGAGATAGCCCGACAGGATCACCTTCGCGCCGTCGACCGCGCCGCGTTCCTCGATCCCGCGCAAGAGGTCGGCGACCAGTTGCGCATCGAGCACCCGGCCGCGGATGGTCTCATAGCCCGGCCGGTTGCTGAGCAGCGTGGTCGGCACCGCGACGACGTCAATGCCGTGCGCCTGCATCGGGAACACGGCCGCGCTGTTGCCGACATGGCCCCACGCGACTTGCGACTGGATGGAGATGACGGTCATGCGGCGGGTGCGTCAGCCGAACAGTGCGGCATAGATCACGTAGATCCAGCTCAGGATACCGTGGATGATCGCCCACAGGATCGAGTGGTTCTTGGTGTAGGAAATCGCGATCGCCAGCGCCGAGCCGAACCCCACGCCATATTTCGCACCCTCGACGCGAACGCCGTAATATCGGTTGCCGTTCATGGGGATCCTTCCGGGTGGGCGAGGGGCGGCGGGTGGGGACAGGGTAACCCGCCGATCATCGCGAGTTCAACGGCGGATTGTGCTGCGCCAATCCGGCCCACACGACGGGGATGGAGTAGAGCGCGCGATCTCCCAAATCGCCGTCGTGGCGAAAGCCAGGATCCATAGCCACCGATCTTTGTTGTGAGAGGGGCTGCGGCCTCAGCTTCGCGCAATAACTGACATTTTGGGTAATGGATCCTAGCTTCCCAGGCTGTGCGAGAAGTCGCGCTGCTTGCGACGGGATGGCTGCATCGGCCAGCAAAAATGCTCAGTCAGG
>NZ_JYMU01000026.1:0-1388 GCF_000938235.1 Bradyrhizobium sp. LTSPM299 | reverse complement strand
TCACCCCAAAAGGTACGGCCCCAGTCTTTGGGGACCGAGGCCGCGCGCTTGGAGTGTCGGGGTTGGGGGCATTAACACTCCGCGCTCATTAAATCCGAAGTTGCCACGCGCCAGCGTGAACCACTTCACATCTGCTTGGCAATGCATTCGCTAATTTCATATCACTGGGATTTCAGGGCCCCAGTTTTGAAACAGGCCTCAGCCATCGCCGTTCAGCATTAGGCAATTTTCGGCGACTGAGAGTGTTCTTCTGCCTGACCAATTGCGGGTCACGCCATGTCAAACCACCGCGTACCAGCACCCGACTGGATGACGGAGCTTCTAACCGAGGTTTTGGAAAGTTATAGCATTGATGAGATTCACCAATTGATGGCGGAGATTGAACGGGAGTTAGCAACGCGACCACGGACTGCCCGTGGGCTGTTCGTGTCAGGTGCTGACGGGGCCACTCGGCCCTTGGCTGCGAACGATAACTGAGGACGCATTTAGAGTTCCGGCCATCGCTGTGGCCGCTGGCCCGCTGCTTGCTGATATCGAAGTACTGGGAATTATAGAGCCCCAGCCTGGAACAGGCCGCCGCCGGGACGTGTATTTCGAGCCCGGCGGCGCATCGTTTTGGGACTATCGGGACAGCCGGCGGGCATGTGCCGCGAATGTCCTCAGCCGATGCCACAAGCACCGCATAAAGGTGGGTGAGCAAGAGGCGACCTATTTGTCGAAGGGAAACGAGTCCTGCCCCTCGAACCAATCGATCACCTCGAAGAGCATCCCGCGTCTCAGCATCTCGGCCTCCAGATCGGCCGCGTGTTTCTTCCACTCCGATGTGTCCCGCACCTTGAACTTCGGTTCGGCGCCGACGCGCTCCGCTGCATCATCGGCAGCCAGCGCACCGCGAACGGCCGCGTACATCATCGTGAGGCTTTCGCCAGTGAAGGCCGGATAGTCCATCTCGGGGATCCTACGAAAAAGCCGCCGCGGGGGATTCCCAGCGACGGCTGTAGCTCAATCCAGAAGGTCGTAGTGAAGGTGACCCCGACGAGTTAATTCGCAGTTACCGATCGCCGTGGCTGCCGGGCGTGTGTCACCAGCCGCTGCCGGTCACGCTTCCGGTGCAATCGTCGGCGCCGCTTCATGTCGACACCCGCCGATGTCAGGCCCCTCTTTGAGCCGGCCGGCGGCCACGAAACCATTTTCTCCGAACGCGAAGTCGTCCCGCAACAGATGGGGCCTAGCGTTGATGGTGTCGAACAACGGGGTTCGATCATTGTGATCCAGCTCACACGCACCACGAGCAGTCTGAGCTAAACAAGTGGTCAAATCCTCATCATGAGGCGACGCCGATGCTCTCAGAGAAATTCATTGTTCTGCTGGAAGCCGTTATCAGATCC
>NZ_JYMU01000025.1:0-12453 GCF_000938235.1 Bradyrhizobium sp. LTSPM299 | reverse complement strand
TGTTGCGGGAGTTCTTGACCGAAACCGGCGAGAGCCTCGACACGGTCGACAACCAGTTGGTTCGGTTCGAGCAGGACCCCAACAACGCGAAGATTCTCGATAACATCTTCCGCCTGGTGCACACCATCAAGGGGACCTGCGGCTTCCTCGGCCTGCCGCGGCTGGAAGCGCTGGCGCATGCCGGCGAGACCCTGATGGGTAAATTCCGCGACGGCATGCCGGTCAAGGCTGAGGCCGTGACACTGATCCTGTCCTCGATCGACCGCATCAAGGAGATCCTGGCAGGGCTCGAGGCCACCGAGGCCGAGCCTGAAGGCGACGACCGCGATCTGATCGATCAATTGGAAGCCATGGTCGAGCGCGGCATGGCCGCCATGGCCGCTGCTGCAGCTGAAGAAATGCCTGAGGTCGCCGCACCTCCCGTGCAGCCGGCGATGTCCGAAGGCACGCTGGTGGTGCAGACGCTGGAGCGTCCGTTGCGCCCCGGCGAGGTCTCGCTCGACGAACTCGAACGCGCTTTCCGCGAGACCGCGCCCGAAGTGGTCGTCCCCGCGCCTGTCGCCAAACCCGCCGCGCCTGCGGTTGCTGCGGTTGCCGCAGCCGAGCCCGCCGAGGTCGCGAAGAAGCCGGCCCGCAAGGCGGCTGCCGCCGAGGGCGACGTCCCGGAAGGCGACAAGATCGCCAACCAGTCGATCCGGGTCAACGTCGACACCCTCGAACATCTCATGACCATGGTCTCCGAGCTGGTCCTGACCCGCAACCAGCTGCTGGAGATCTCCCGCCGCAACGAGGACACCGAGTTCAAGGTGCCGCTGCAGCGTCTGTCCAACGTCACCGCCGAGCTGCAGGAAGGCGTCATGAAGACGCGGATGCAGCCGATTGGCAACGCCTGGCAGAAGCTGCCCCGCATCGTCCGCGACCTCTCCGGCGAACTCGGCAAGCAGATCGAGCTGGAGATGCACGGCGCCGACACCGAGCTCGACCGCCAGGTGCTCGACCTGATCAAGGATCCGTTGACGCACATGGTGCGCAACTCCGCCGACCACGGCCTGGAGACCACGGCCGAGCGGGTCGCCGCCGGCAAGGGCGAGCAGGGCACCATCCGGCTCTCTGCCTATCACGAGGGCGGCCACATCATCATCTGCATCGCCGACAATGGCCGCGGGCTCAACACCGAGCGGATCAAGGCCAAGGCAGTCCAGAACGGTCTCGTCACCGAGGCTGAACTGGAGAAGATGACCGAGGCGCAGATCCACAAGTTCATCTTCGCGCCGGGCTTCTCGACTGCCGCCGCCATCACCTCGGTCTCCGGCCGCGGCGTCGGCATGGACGTGGTCCGCACCAATATCGACCAGATCGGCGGCACCATCGACATCAAGAGCGTGGCCGGCGAGGGCGCCTCCGTCACCATCAAGATCCCGCTGACGCTCGCGATCGTCTCCGCCCTGATCGTGGAAGCCGGCGGTGACCGCTTTGCGATCCCGCAGCTCGCCGTGGTCGAGCTGGTGCGGGCGCGGGCCAACTCCGAGCACCGCATCGAGCGGATCAAGGACACCGCGGTGTTGCGGCTGCGCAACAAGCTGCTGCCGCTGATCCACCTCAAGAAGCTCCTGAAGATCGACGACGGCGCGACCTCCGATCCCGAGAACGGCTTCATCGTGGTGACGCAGGTCGGCAGCCAGACCTTTGGCATCGTGGTCGACGGCGTGTTCCACACCGAGGAGATCGTGGTCAAGCCGATGTCCACGAAGCTGCGCCACATCGACATGTTCTCCGGCAACACCATCCTGGGCGATGGCGCCGTGATCATGATCATCGACCCCAACGGCATCGCCAAAGCGCTCGGCGCCTCCGGCTCCTCGGCCCATGACATGGCCGACGACAGCGCCTCGGCCCATGCCTCGTCCGGCGAGCAACTGACCTCGCTGTTGGTGTTCCGTGCCGGCTCCAGCCAGCCCAAGGCGGTGCCGCTCGGCCTCGTCACCCGGCTGGAGGAGATCGCAACCGACAAGATCGAACTCTCGAACGGTCGCTACATGGTGCAGTACCGCGAGCAGCTGATGCCGCTGGTGCAGATGGCCGGCGTCAATGTGCAGACGCAAGGTGCGCAGCCGATCCTGGTGTTCGCCGACGACGGCCGCTCGATGGGGCTGGTGGTCGACGAGATCATCGACATCGTCGAGGAGCGGCTCAACATCGAGGTCGCGGGCTCGCAGGAGGGTATCCTCGGCTCGGCCGTGATCAAGGGCCAGGCCACCGAGGTGATCGACGTCGGCCACTTCCTGCCGATGGCGTTTGCCGACTGGTTCTCGCGCAAGGAGATGCGCCCCTCGGCAAGTTCGCAATCCGTGCTGCTGGTCGATGACAGTGCCTTCTTCCGCAACATGCTGGCGCCGGTGCTGAAGGCCGCCGGCTACAAGGTGCGGACCGCGCCGAACGCGCAGGAGGGGCTTGCCGTGCTGCGTTCGGGGCAGGCCTTCGACGTCGTGCTGACCGACATCGAGATGCCCGAGATGAACGGCTTCGAGTTCGCCGAAAGCATCCGTTCCGACAACAATCTGACCGGGCTGCCGATCATCGCGCTGTCGGCGATGGTGTCGCCGGCGGCGATCGAGCGCGGCCGGCAGGCCGGCTTCCACGATTATGTCGCCAAGTTCGACCGTCCCGGCCTGATCGCGGCGCTGAAGGAACAGACCGCCGAACTGCGCCGGGCGGCTTAAGGAACTGTCATGATGACCAGCAAGACCGAGACAAGCGAAGGCGCGATGGTCGAATACGTCACCGCCGTGATCGGCGGCCAGCTGTTCGGGCTGCCGATCTCGCGGGTGCAGGACGTGTTCATGCCGGAGCGGCTGACGCGGGTGCCGCTGTCATCCGCCGAGATCGCCGGCGTGCTCAATCTGCGCGGCCGCATCGTCACCGTGGTCGACATGCGCGCCCGGCTCGGGCTGCCGAAGGCCGATGACGGCAAGCCGCCGATGGCGGTCGGTGTCGACCTGCGCGGGGAATCCTATGGCCTCCTGATCGACCAGATCGGCGAGGTGCTGCGGCTGCCCGACGACGGCTGCGAGGAAAACCCCGTCAACCTCGATCCCCGCATGGCCAAGCTCGCCGGCGGGGTCCACCGCCTCGACGGTCAGCTCATGGTCGTCCTCGACGTCGATCGCGTACTCGAATTGATGCCCAAAACAGCAGCTGCTGCATAGACGGCAGCTTCAACAAGGAGGCTAACATATGAAGACATGTCTTGTTGTCGATGATTCCAGTGTGGTGCGGAAGATCGCCCGCCGCATCCTTGAGGGACTGGCTTTCACAGTCACCGAGGCCGAGGACGGCGCAAAGGCAGTCGAGGCCTGCAAGGTCGCGATGCCGGATGCCGTGCTGCTAGACTGGAACATGCCGGTGATGGACGGCTTCGAATTCCTCATCCAATTGCGCCGCATGCCCGGCGGCGATGTACCAAAAGTGGTGTTCTGCACCACCGAGAACGGCATCGACCACATCTCTCGCGCGCTGAATGCCGGCGCCAACGAATACATCATGAAGCCGTTCGACAAGGACATCGTCGCTGCGAAGTTCCAGGAAGTCGGTTTGCTCGCGCTCGACGTGCCGACTGAAGCTTGAAGCGAACCCCTTCTTTTGCCCTTCTCTTGCCCTTGCGAGGCTCCTGTGACGCCCCCAGACTACGAGTATCTGCGTAAGCTCCTGAAGGACCATTCCGGTCTCGATCTATCTGCGGACAAGCAGTATCTGATCGAAAGCCGCCTGCTTCCGCTGGCGCGCAAATGCGGCCTTTCCGGCATTCCTGACCTGGTGACGAAGGTGAGGGGCGGTTCGTCCTCGCACATCGCCCAGGTGGTCGAAGCCATGACCACCAACGAGACCTTCTTCTTCCGCGACAAGGTGCCGTTCGATCACTTCCGCGACACGATGATGCCGGAAATCCTGAAGGCTCGCGCCGCGCGCAGGAGCGTGCGGATCTGGTGCGCCGCCGGTTCGACCGGCCAGGAGCCCTATTCGCTGGCGATGTGCCTGAAGGAGATGAGCGCGGCGCTTGCGGGCTGGCGGGTCGAGATCGTCGCCACCGACCTGTCGCAGGAGGTGCTGGAGAAATCCAAGGCCGGCATCTACAGCCAGTTCGAGGTGCAGCGCGGATTGCCGATCCAGATGCTGGTCAAGTATTTCAAGCAGTCGGGTGAATTCTGGCAGGTCAATCCTGAGTTGCGGGCCATGGTGCAGCACCGCCAGCTCAACCTGCTGCACGATTTCTCGCAGCTTGGCGCCTTCGACATCATCTTCTGTCGTAATGTGCTGATCTATTTCGACCAGGACACCAAGATCAACATCTTCAACCGCCTTGCCAGATTGGTCGAAGCCGACGGCTTCCTGGTGTTGGGCGCTGCTGAAACGGTGGTCGGTCTGACTGACACCTTCAAGCCGGTCCCCGAGCGGCGCGGCCTGTACCGGCCGAACGCTGCACGGGCTGCTGCGGCGGGAGCCGTCATGCCCAGGGTTGCCGCCGCGGCTGCGGGACGTTGAGCGATGACGGAAGACGGCAAAGTCGTCGAACGCGTGACGTTCAGCCGGGGCTACGATGTTTGCATGATGGCCATCGACGGTACCTGGCGGCGGGATTGCGTGCTCAACGCAATCTCCGACAATGACGCGACCCTCACGGTGGAAGGTTCCATTCAGGGGCTCAATCTGAAGGAGTTCTTCCTCCTGCTGTCGTCGACCGGCCTTGCCTATCGCCGCTGCGAACTGGTTCGCGTCAACGGCACCGAAATGGACATCAGTTTCCTCAAGGGCAAGCCGGGCAGGAAGCGATCGGCCTCCGCCGAGGCGGAGCGGATCGGGGCCTGACCGGGCGGCTTGCTCCGATCAGACGTGTCCCGGCGTTTTCCCTGGCGCTGTCACGCCGGGATCGGTCAGCTGTCATCCGGAATATAGCAGGAACGGATCGCCGTCCCGCGTGTTGGGCGTCATCGGGGCGCCATCAGCGCGAAGCCGATCGGCGTCGGACGGGGTGGTCCCCAGTCTTTGTGGATCAGTTCAGGACGCGCGCCGGGGCCGTGGAATCGAGCAGCCGAAGCGCGATGCCGAGGCCGGTGTCACAGGCCTTCAAGGCGGTTGACGCCCCGATGTAGCGCGGCGTGATGTCGTCCAGCACGAAGATGTTGCTGGCGGGGTCATGCTCGGCGAGCAGCGCTTCGCGCTCGATCGCGGACTCGATCAGCCGCAGGCTTGCCTGGATATGCCCGATCAATGCGACCAGGTCGGTTACGATCAGGTTGTAGGGATCATTGCCTTCGTCCGGGCGCGCCACGAAATTGTCGGCTGCTGCACTTGCCATGCATGTTTCTCCACTGCCCTCCACTTTTAGGGAATGCGGTGCTACTTGTGCGTTAAGCTGACGTCCCGTACAAATACGGGTCCATTGATCAATTTGGTCGAGAAGTTTTTTGTTGTGCAATGAGGCGTCACGCTTCACCACTGATGGACGATGCACATGGCTGAGAATGATTCTCCCCGCGGGGAGATTTTCGTGGTGGACGACGATCCCGCCGTTCGCGATACGCTGTCCATGGTGCTGTCGACGGCCGGCTACAAGGTGATTTGTTTTGCGGACGGCGCCGCGCTGCTTTCGGTTGCGCGAAGCAGAACGCCGGCCTGCATCCTGCTCGACGTGCACATTCCGGGCAAATCCGGTCTCGACATCCTGAAGGAACTGCACGGCGAAGACTATCCGGCGCCGATCTTCATGATCTCGGGTCAGGGCGATATCGCGATGGCGGTCAGCGCCATCAAGAACGGTGCGCTGGACTTCATCGAGAAGCCTTTCAGGGGCAGCGAGATCGTCAGCCGCCTGAACGAGGCGATCGACGCCTACACCAGACGCCAGGCCGAGGCCTCCGCGTCGCGTATCGCCTCGCTGCACTTTCCGGGACGCGAGCCGCTGACGCGCCGCGAGCGCGAGGTGCTCGAGCAATTCACTGCCGGCGCCTCCAACAAGGAGGCGGGGCGTCAGCTCGGCATCAGCCCGCGCACCATCGAGGATCACCGCGCCAACATCATGAAGAAGCTCGGGGCGCGCAACGCCGCCGATCTCGTCCGTATCGTGATGACGGCACAGCGCCACGCCTGATCCTCTTCACCGTGCGAACGCGTCGCGTTTATCGCGAGGGATAGCCGGGTCCACACTTCTCCGGACCATTCTCTAATCCGCGAGCGCCTTGCGGATCATCGCGGCCAGTTCCGATTTGCGATAGGGCTTGGGCAGCAGCAGCACGCCCTCGTCCAGCCGGCCGTGATGAATGATCGCATCCTCGGTATAGCCCGAGGTGAACAGCACCTTCAGCTCGGGCTTCATCCTGAACACCCGCTCGGCGAGCTGGCGGCCATTGAGTCCGGGCATGATCACGTCGGTGAACAGAAGATCGAACGGTGTGCCAGCCTCGATGATCGCGAGCGCCTCTGTTGCATTCGCGGCCTCCAGCGTGACGTAGCCGAGCCCGTGCAATTGCGCGAGCACGTAGTCGCGGACCAGCTTGTCGTCCTCGACCACCAGGATCGTCTCGTGGCCGCCTTCGAGGTCCGGCGCCGCCGCGGCGTCCGCCGCCAGCGCCGCGCCGGAGGCCGGCGGAAGATACATCCTGATCGTGGTGCCGTGGCCTTGCTCGCTGTAGATCTTGATGTGCCCGGCGGACTGCTTGACGAAGCCGTAGACCATGCTCAGGCCGAGCCCGGTTCCCTTGCCGGGTCCCTTCGAGGTGAAGAACGGATCGAACACCTTGTCGAGCAGCTCGGCCGCAATTCCGACCCCGGTGTCGCTCACCGCGATCATCGCATAGGGACCGGGCGGCACGTCGTCGTGCGGTCCGCCATAGCTCTCGTCGAGAACGACCGACGCCGTCTCGATTGTGAGCCGGCCGCCTTGCGGCATGGCGTCGCGAGCATTGAGAGCGAGATTGAGCAGGGCATTGGCGAGCCGGTTGGGGTCGACCACCGCCAGGCAGGTTTCGTCCTCGAATGCGGAGCGGATGTCGACCTGCTCGCCGAGCGTTCGCCGCAGCAGATTCGTGGTGTCGACGATCAGCGCGTTGACATCGATCTCGCGCGGTTCGAGCGGCTGCTTGCGGGCGAACGCCAGCAGTTGTTGGGTGAGGTCGGCGCCGCGTGTTGCGGCCTCGTCGATCATCCGCGCGATCGCCGCGAGCTGCGGCTCCTGCTTCACGGCGTCGGTCAGGATCTCGATCGTCCCGGTGATGACGGTGAGGATGTTGTTGAAGTCGTGGGCGATGCCGCCGGTGAGCTGGCCGACGGCTTCCATTTTCTCCGACTGCCGGATCCGGTCCTCGGTGGCTATTCTGTCGGTGAGGTCGCGGATGAAGCCGTTGAACACGAAGCCGTCGCTGGTCTTCAGCGCCGCGACGCTGAGCTCGGCGGTGAATTCGGTGCCGTCGCGCCGCCGGATCTGCACCTCGCGTCGGGGCTGGCGAACCAGCTCGCCGCCGGAGCCCAGGAAGCCGGCGAGCGCCGTCCTCAGCGGTCCGCCCGGCCGGCCCATCAAATCAAACACGTTGCGGCCGAGCGCCTCCTCGCGCGTCCAGCCGAAAATCGTCTCGGCCTGCGTGTTCCAGTCGCGGATGACGCCGTTCTGACCGATCTGCACGAAGGCATCGAGTGCGCCGTCGATGATGCCGCGCGCCAGTTGCGCGCTTTCGCGCAAGGTTTCCTGCGCCTTGCGGCTCTCGGTCATGTCGCGGCCGACGAAGGAGATGCCGATGATGGCGCCCGACAATCCCTTGATCGGCGCGACGCCGAGCGTGGCGTCGACCGGCGAGCCGTCCTTGCGCATCAGCACGGTTTCGTTCCGCTCGATCCGCTCGCCCGAGCCGATGCGGCGCATGATGTCGTCGATCTCGGCGCGCCGGCTCGGTGGCACGAGCAGGGCGATGTGCTGACCGACGGCCTCCGCCTCGCTGTAGCCGAACAGCCGCTCGGCGGCCGGATTCCAGCCGGTGATGGTGCCGTCCAGCGATTCCGTGATGATGGCGTCGTTGGAGGATTCCACGGCTGCCGCGAACAGGCGCTCGCGCTCGGCATGGTGGTCGCGCGCCGCCTCGGTGCGGCGATGCTCGGCCGCCTCGCGTTCAAGCGCCACCGTCTTGGCGTTGGCCTCGTCGATCACACGGACGAAAGCGCGCGCCAGCACGCCGGTCTCGCCGCCGGCATTGACCGGAATGGCGGCCGTTCCCTGCTCGGTCACGCGCTCCACGGCGGCGGTCAATCGCGTGATCGGCCGGGTCAGCGATCGTGCCACCAGCCAGGCCAGGGCTCCCGCGCCAAGCACCGCAAACAGGCCGACCAGGATCGAGCTGTTGCGGATCGCGGTCGCGGGGGCCATGAACACGCTGTTCGGGGCGGCCTCGATCACCGCGACCCATTGACGTCCGGCCAGCAACGCCGGCGCGAGCGCAACGCCGGACTGTCGTCCGTCCGGATCGCTGGTCATGGTCGCGATGCTTTGCGTGGTGCCGAGCGCCGCTGATAGATCTGGCAGGTCGCGCTGCCAGTTCGTCGGCCGTCCCTGCTGCGCGCCGAATTCGCGCGCGCGGTCGGGGTGGACGAGATAATTGCCCTTGGCGTCGACCACATAGACGAACTCGCCAGGCCGCACCGAGGCGCGGATGCTTTCGAGCGTCGGCCGCATGTCGGCATCGATGATGACGATCCCGAACGGCTTGCCGTCGGGCGCCCTGACCGGCTTGGCGATCGCCATGGTCGCGACATGCGGGGTCTCGACGACGCCGTTCTCCTCGTTCAGGCCGATCGGCGAGACGTAGATGCCGCCGGCGGGAAGATCGATCGTGTCGCGGAAATAGGCGGCGTCGCCGACCTGCTTCAGCTCCGCATCGGGTACGGTCCGCGCCGCGCCGCCGGGGCCGGAGCGGTCGACCCGCACGAGTTCGCGATGATTGTCGGCAATGCCGATAAAGCGCAGCGAATGAGCGGGCTTGAGCGTCATCTGCGCGACGAGCTGGGTCTCCAGCCGCTGGCGCCAGATCGCCCCCGTGGTGCCGTCGACCGGGTCGATCCCGCCATTGAGCCGTGCGCGCATCAACCCGTCGACCGCGGGAAGCACCTGGAAGGTCGTGACGTCGCCGGGAGTGTTGCGGGCGCGAGCCTCGAGGGCCGAGACGGCGAACCGCGATTGCGCCTCGATCCGGTCGAGCATGCGCGGGGCCAAGGCTTGTTCGAGGCTGCGATAGCTCAGCCATCCGACCGCGGAAACCGCGATCGCGACCAGCGCAATCATCGCGACGGCAAGCCTGGTCGTTAGCGTCATCGGTGCGGTCTACCATGCATGACTGCCATGTTCAGAAACATCCGGGCCGGAATCCCTTGTCAGGTCGACCAACCGGGACGACGCGTGCAATTTCGAGTATATGCGCGGCGACGAGCATCGAAGCTCCTTCCGAAGACGGAAACTGGAGCGTATGCAAGCAAATTCGGCAGACAAGTTCGATAGACAAATTCCGCAGACAATTTGATAGACATGGGGCCCCATGACGACCCAGAAGACCAAGACCCCGGATCAATTGCGCAGCGCACGCTGGTTCGCGCCCGACGATTTGCGCGCCTTCGGCCACCGCTCGCGGGCGATGCAGATGGGCTATGCGCCGGAGGAGTGGCGGGACCGCCCGGTGATCGCGATCATCAGCACCTGGTCGGACGCGCAGCCCTGTCATATGCACTTCAAAAGCCGTGTCGATGACGTCAAGCGTGGCGTGCTGATGGCCGGCGGGTTCCCGATGGAGCTTCCGGCACTGTCGCTGTCGGAATCGCTGCTGAAGCCGACCACTATGCTCTATCGCAACATGCTGGCGATGGACGCCGAGGAACTGTTGCGCGGCCATCCGGTCGACGGTGTGGTGCTGATGGGCGGCTGCGACAAGACCACGCCGGGGCTGCTGCTGGGGGCCACCAGCATGAACTTGCCCGCGATCTATCTGCCGGCCGGGCCGATGCTGCGTGGCAACTGGAAGGGCAAGACGCTCGGCTCGGGGTCGGACGCCTGGAAATACTGGGACGAGCGGCGTGCGGGGAAGATTTCCGACAAGGACTGGGTCGACATGGAGGCCGGTATCGCACGCAGCTATGGCACCTGCATGACGATGGGCACGGCGTCGACCATGACCGCAATCGCGGAAGCGGTCGGCATGACGCTGCCGGGCGCCTCGTCGATTCCTGCCGCCGACGCCAATCACATCCGCATGAGCTCGGAAGCCGGCCGCCGCATCGTCGAAATGGTCTGGGAGGATTTGACTCCGCAGAAGATCCAGAGCCGGAAAGCCTTCGAGAACGCGATCACGGTCGCGATGGCGATGGGCTGCTCGACCAACGCCATCATCCATCTGATCGCGCAGGCGCGTCGCGCCGGGCAGGACATCTCGCTCGACGATTTCGAGACCGCGAGCCGCAAGGTGCCCGTGATCGCCAATGTGCGGCCGAGCGGCGACCTCTATCTGATGGAGGACTTTTTCTACGCCGGCGGGCTGCCGGGCCTGATGACCCGCATCAAGCAGCACCTGCATCTGGATTGCATGACGGTCACGGGCAAGACGCTCGGCGAGAACATCGATGGCGCCGAGGTTCACAACGACGACGTCATCCGCACCGTTGCCAATCCGATCTACCAGGAGGGCGCGCTTGCGGTGCTGAAGGGCAACCTCGCGCCCGACGGCTGCGTGATCAAGCCCTCCGCCTGCGATCCGCGCTTCCTCAGGCATAGCGGGCCGGCGCTGGTGTTCGATGATTATCCGTCGATGAAGAAGGCGGTCGACGATCCCGATCTCGATGTCACGGCGGATCACGTCCTGATCCTGCGCAATGCCGGGCCGCAAGGCGGGCCGGGCATGCCGGAATGGGGCATGCTGCCGATCCCGACCAAGCTGGTGAAGCAGGGCGTCCGCGACATGGTGCGGCTGTCGGACGCCCGGATGAGCGGCACTTCTTACGGCGCCTGCATCCTGCACGTCTCGCCGGAATCCTATATTGGTGGCCCGCTGGCGCTGGTGAAGAACGGCGACAAGATCACGCTCGATGTCAACGCTCGCACCATCAATCTCGATGTATCCGAGGCGGAGCTGGCAAAACGCCGCGCCGAATGGCGGGCGCCCGAACGCCGCTTCGAGCGCGGCTATGGCTGGATGTTCTCAAAGCACATCAAGCAGGCCAATGAGGGCTGCGACTTCGATTTCCTCGAGACCGGTTTTGGCAAGCCGGTCGGCGAGCCGGTGATTTATTAATCTGTCGTTCCGGGGCGCCGCGCAGCGGCGAGCCCGGAATCCATTTCACCACATCGCATGCGGCCCCGATGGATTCCGGGCCTGGCCCTATGGGCCATCCCGGAATGACGACAGATGAGAGAGCAACGAACCATGTCAAAACTCAGCGACACCACCCGCAATAAACTGAAATCCGTTTCCACCGCGACGGTCGCCACCGCGCTGTTCAAGCGCGGCTTGCGTATCCAGACCATCCAGGATGTCCATCCCTTGAACCCCGATCAGCCGACGCTGGTCGGCGAGGCCTTCACGCTGCGCTACATGCCGGCGCGCGAGGACCTCAATACGATCGAGGTGTTCCGCGACCGCGCGCATCCGCAGCGCAAGGCGATCGAGGAGTGCCCGCCGGGTGCAGTGCTTGTCATGGACAGCCGCAAGGACGCGCGCGCGGCGTCCGCTGGTGCGATCCTGGTGACACGGCTGATGAAGCGCGGCTGCGCCGGCGTCGTCACCGATGGCGGTTTTCGCGACGCGGCCGAGATCGCAAAACTCGGATTTCCGGCCTTCCATCACCGGCCGAGCGCGCCGACCAACCTGACCTTGCACCAGGCGATCGAGATCAACGTCCCGATCGGCTGCGGCGATGCGCCGGTGTTTCCCGGCGACGTGATCCTCGGCGATAGCGACGGCGTCATCGTGATCCCCGCCCATCTCGCCGACGAGATCGCCAATGAGACCTTCGAGATGACCGCATTCGAGGATTTCGTCACCGAGCAGGTCCATGCGGGCCGCAGCATCCTGGGCCTCTATCCGGCGACGGACGAGCAGACGTTGACGGGTTTTGCGGCCTGGCGGAAGGCGAAGGCGAGGTAGCCGCCGTCGTCCTGGCGTAACAGGCTGTGCGAGAAGTCGCGCTGCTTGCGACGGGATGGCTGCATCGGCCAGCAAAAATGCTCAGTCAGGCGGGCGTGAGTGCCAGCGCTTCCAGTAGGGCGGGCACCCAAGGATGTTGGTCACCCGCTTGAGGTTGTAGCAGAGGACGCCCAAGGCGAGTTCGGTCTTCGCCTTTTTCAGCCCCTTCACCAGGAAGCGGGGACCAGCCATCAGCCACTTCATGGTTCCAAACGGGTGCTCTATCGTCTCCCGCCGTCGCCTCATCCAG
>NZ_JYMU01000024.1:0-32072 GCF_000938235.1 Bradyrhizobium sp. LTSPM299 | reverse complement strand
TGGGTGCGCCAGGCATGGCGCGGAGCGGCGTGACTGGGGCGATTTGGTCGGAGTGGTGTCTGACCGATGACTTGGAGGTGAGAGTCCTCTACGGACCCTGGTGATAGGAACCGTTAGCCTAACAGCAAGGGCGTCGTCGCGAGGCGGGGTCTGAAGGAAGCTGTAAGCAAAGTGCCGGCCTGACGAACAGCAAGCGCATATGAGGCGTCCGCACCTGGGCGAGGGAGCCCAAAAGCCCAAAGCCCGATATCACCCGGAAGGTGCGGCCGTAGATGCGACAGGTATATGGCACGAAGGTCATGCGTCTTACCCTGGGAGGTCTGTCGTGCTGCCCCCGGCAACGGGTGTGCTACCGGCGTCGCAAGGCGCCGGGATGGGACGGCAGAAGTCAGCCGAGGCTGTAGTAGCCGGCAGCACCAAGCCGGCGAAGGGCCGAACGTCGAGTACCGGAGGAGGCCGGTCTGTCGATGGTGCCAACAGATGCAGACGATGACGCTGAGATGCGTCGTGCCCATCCCGAGGGTAGCGGCCGGAAGCCGCCAGAGCAGGGAATGGGTGCATCAATCGCCACGGCGAGATCGCAACCTTCCGCTCCGGAGGTGGAAGTGCGGCTGATGGAGGAGATCGTCAGCCGAGCGAACATGATGGCGGCCTACCATCGGGTGATGGCGAACAAGGGCGCTGCGGGCATCGACAGGATGGCCGTGGAGCAGTTGCAGCCGCACCTGAAGGAGCACTGGCCGCGCATCAAGGAAGAACTGCTGGAAGGCCGCTACCGGCCGCAGCCGGTGCGCGGGGTGGAAATCCCCAAGCCCGGCGGAGGGATGCGCCAACTCGGCATCCCGACGGTGGTGGATCGGCTGATCCAGCAGGCGATGCATCAGGTGCTGATGCCGCTGTTCGATCCAGACTTCTCCGAGGCTTGGTACGGCTTCCGTCCGGGGCGCAGCGCGCACGGTGCGGTACTTGCCGCGCAGGCGCACGTGGCCGAGGGTCGGCGCTTCGTCGTCGACCTCGATCTGGAGAAGTTCTTCGACCGGGTGAACCATGACGTGCTGATGGCACGGGTGGCGCGCCGGGTTGCGGACAAACGGGTGCTGCGGCTGATCCGCCGCTACCTGCAGGCTGGATTGATGACGGGCGGGATTACGCCGGCGCGGAGCGAAGGCACGCCACAAGGCGGACCTCTGTCGCCACTGCTGTCGAATATCCTGCTCGACGATCTGGACAAGGAACTCGAACGACGAGGCCATGCCTTCTGCCGTTACGCTGACGACTGCAACATCTATGTTCGGACGCGGCGGGCCGGCGAGCGGGTGATGGCATCGATCACGCGATTCCTGACCGGGCGACTGCGGCTCAAGGTCAACGCAGCGAAAAGCGCGGTTGACCGTCCCTGGGTGCGGACCTTCCTCGGCTTTACCATGACCGCCCACCAGCAACCGCGCCTTCGGGTGGCGGTCAAGAGCGTGAAGCGGTTGCGGAGCAAGCTGAGGACGACACTGCGCCAAGGGCGTGGACGAACTCTGGCATCGACCGTCAAAACCTTAACCCCCATCCTGCGCGGCTGGCTGCAATACTTCCGGCTGGCGGAGGCCAAAGGGGTGTTCGAGGAGCTTGACGGCTGGATGCGGCGCAAATTGCGCTGCGTCCTCTGGCGCCAGTGGAAACGACCTCGGACACGCCTCAGACGCTTGATGCAACGTGGGCTCGATCCGGAGCGGGCATGGCGGTCGGCCTCCAATGGCCGCGGTCCTTGGTGGAATGCCGGGGCCAGCCACATGAACGATGCCTATCGCGCCGCCTTCTTTGCGCAACTCGGTCTTCCGTCCCTCATCGGATTGCACCGCCACCTCAATCGTGCCTGACGAACCGCCGTATACGGGACCGTACGTACAGTGGTGTGGGAGGGGGAAGCCGCAAGGCTTCCTCCTACCCGATCGTAATGCTGTCTCAGACCATCACGGAATATCCGCCATCGACGGGGATGGCGGTGCCGGTGACGAAGTCGGATGCCGAAGACGCCAGGAACACAGTGATTCCCGCGAAGTCGTCGATCGCACCCCAGCGCGCGGCCGGCGTACGCGCCAGCACGCGCTCGTGGAGACCCGCGACCTGCTGGCGCGCGCCTCTCGTCAAATCGGTGTCGACCCAGCCGGGAAGGATTGCGTTGACCTGGATATTGTCCGGCGCCCACGCGTTGGCGCAGGCGCGGGAGAACTGCACGATGCCGCCCTTGCTCGCGGCATAGGCCGTCGCGAAGCTCGCGCCGAAGATCGACATCATCGAGCCGATATTGATCACCTTGCCGTGGCCGGACGCCTTCAGGGCCGGATAGGCGGCCTTCGAGCACACGAACGCGCTGGTGAGGTTGGTGTCGATCACCTTGCTCCACTCCTCGAGCTCCAGCTCGTGAGGCGGCTTTCGAATGCTCATGCCGGCATTGTTGATGAGGATGTCGATCCGGCCGAGCTCCTTGACGACCCGGTCAACCATAGCGGAGACCGCCGAGGCGTCGGTGACGTCGGTCTGCACGGCGATGGCCTTGACGCCGCGCTGACTGAGATCCCCGACGGCGACAGCTGATTTCGCCTCGTTGCGTCCGACCACGGCAATGTTGGCTCCGGCATCCGCAAGACCGCGCGCCATACCGAGCCCGATACCGCCATTACCGCCGGTGACGATTGCGACTTTGCCGGAGAGATCGAACAGTCCATTTTTCATCGTTGTTATCCGCTTGGTTGAACCAGCGGAGAGTGCCCGATCGATGTCGCCTTGACCAGATCCGGGCGAGCGATCGGCCCTGCGCGCAGGCTTCCGTGGACAGCGTTCCGGACAACAAAAAAGCCCCGGCAATGCCGGGGCTTTTGAGCTGCAATTAAGCAGAGATCAGTACTTGGCGACGACCGGGCCGCTCCAGTTGAAGCGGTAGACCAGCGAGGTCGTGACGGTCTGGACCAGCGGCTTGAAGGTGATGTCGCGGCCGTTCGAGATGTTGCCGACGTCGGACAGCTCGGAGATGTTCTTGTTGTCGTAGTAGGCGGCGCGATATTCGGTCTTCATGAACCAGCCCGGCGCGGTGACGCCGAAGAAGCTCAGGTTGTTCTCGACGCCGGAACCGACGAACACGCCACCGCGGTCAAAGCCATTGGTGTGCAGGCCGATCGGGGTACCCGTGATGGTGCTGAACAGCGTGGTGCCCTTCCAATGCGACTCGGAATAACCAACATTCACATAGGACAGGACATTCGGCGCAATCAGGTAACCGAGGCGGACGCCGGCGGCCCAGCTATAGTCGTTCTTGATGTTGCCAGCGGCGAACGGGCCCTGATCTTGAATGGTGCCCTTGAGGCTGCCAAACTGGCCGTCCGCGAGAACACCGAACACCCAGTTCTGATTCAACTGCCAGTCGTAACCGGCACCGACGGTGCCCAGCCAGCCATCGCCGCCCTGGCGCTGGTTGAAGCCGAGGATCGGTGCGCCACCGACAGTCGCCTGGACACCGGTATCAGCGTCCCAGATGCCACCGCCGCCGCCGCCGAAGATGTAGAAGCCGGTCCAGCTCGGTGCCACCGGGAGCGGCGCGGGAGCCTTGGTGTAGGGGCGGGAAGCGAGGTCGGCCGCCGAGGCCGATGCCGTCATCGCAGCAACCGCGGTCAGCGCGAGTAAAATCTTCTTCATATCCAAATCCTCGACTTTAGCGTTCCAGCGGGTCGCTTGCGGGGGCGCCTTGGCACCGATTCCCGAAACTCATGTCAGGGACTATACGTGGTTCAGCCGGAAATGCTGTTGCGGGGGGGACACAACCGCCCGAAAACGAAACGTGCGGTGTTCTCGAGAAAGGCGAGTGAAGGCCGTCAAAAAAGATCGAGATATCCAAGAAACATAAATAAAATCAGGACTTTAAAGTCTAGACGTCGAGCATATCGTCGCTGGCGAATTCTGCCTTGTCGGAGATGAAGGCAAAGCGCGCTTCGGCCTTGGTGCCCATCAGCCGCTCGACCGAGTCGGCGGTCCCCTCGCGGTCGTCGGCCAGCAGCACCACGCGCAGCATCGTGCGCCTGGCCGGATCCATGGTGGTTTCCTTGAGCTGTGCCGGCATCATTTCACCGAGGCCTTTGAAGCGGCCGACATCGACCTTGGCGTTGGCGTTGAATTCGCTCTTCATCAACGCGTCCTTGTGCGCGTCGTCGCGCGCATAGACCGTCTTGCTGCCATGGGTGAGGCGGTAGAGCGGTGGCACGGCGATATAGAGATGCCCCTCGTCAATCAGCCGCGGCATCTGCCGGTAGAAGAAGGTGATCAGCAGCGAGGCGATGTGGGCGCCGTCGACGTCGGCGTCGGTCATGATGATGATGCGCTGATAGCGCAGATCCTCTTCACGATAATGCGCGAGCGTGCCGCAGCCGATCGCCTGCACGAGATCAGAGAGCTGCGCATTGGCGGTCAGCTTGTCTTTTCCGGCAGAGGCGACGTTGAGGATCTTGCCGCGCAGCGGCAGCACGGCCTGGGTCTCGCGGTTGCGCGCTTGCTTGGCGCTGCCGCCGGCCGAGTCGCCTTCCACGATGAAGAGCTCTGAACCTTCGGTGCCGGCGTTGGCGCAATCGGCGAGCTTGCCGGGCAGGCGAAGCTTCTTGCCCGCGGTCTTGCGCGCGGTCTCCTTTTCCTGGCGGCGGCGCAGTCGTTCCTCGGCACGATCGACCACGAAATCCAAGAGCCTGTTGGCCTGATTCGGATTGGCCGAGAGCCAGTGATCGAACGGATCCTTCATCGCCTGTTCGACGATGCGCTGCGCTTCAGCGGTGGCGAGGCGATCCTTGGTCTGGCCCTGGAATTCAGGCTCGCGCACGAACACCGAGAGCATGACGGCAGCGCCGACCATCACGTCTTCCGATGTGATGGAGGCCGCACGCTTGCCTTGGCCGGCGCGTTCGGCATGGTCCTTGAGGCCGCGCAGCAGCGCGCTGCGCAAGCCGGATTCATGCGTGCCGCCATCGGGCGTCGGCACCGTGTTGGTGTAGGACGACAGGAAGCCGTCGGCATCCGCGGTCCACGCCACTGCCCATTCGCAGGCGCCGTGAGCACCGCTGAGGCCGGATTTGCCGGAGAAGATATCCTGATGCACCAGCGTGTCGGCGTGGATCGCCGCGGCCAGATAGTCCTTCAGGCCGCCGGGGAAATGGAAGGTCGCTTCAGCCGGAACGTCCTCGACGCCCTTCAACAGCTCCTGGTCGCAGCGCCAGCGAATTTCGACGCCACCGAACAGATAGGCCTTCGAGCGCGTCATCTTGAACAGGCGCTGCGGCTTGAATGTCGCCTTGGCGCCGAAAATCTCGGTGTCCGGCTTGAAGCGGATGCGGGTGCCGCGGCGGTTGTTGATCTTGCCGAGCTCTTCGAGCTTGCCCTTGGGATGGCCGCGCTCGAACGTCATGCGGTAGAGCTTCTGGCTGCGGGCGACCTCGACCTCGAGCAGCGAGGAGAGGGCGTTGACCACGGAGACGCCGACGCCGTGCAGGCCGCCCGAGGTCTCATAGACCTTGGAGTCGAACTTGCCGCCGGAATGCAGCGTGCACATGATCACTTCGAGCGCCGACTTCTTCGGAAATTTCTTGTGCGCGTCGACCGGAATGCCGCGGCCGTTGTCGGTGACGGTCAGGAACCCATCGGCGGTCAGTTCCACCTCGATGAAGGTGGCGTGGCCTGCCAGCGCCTCGTCCATCGAGTTGTCGATCACTTCGGCGAACAAATGATGCAGCGCCTTCTCGTCGGTGCCGCCGATATACATGCCTGGCCGCCGGCGGACCGGTTCCAGTCCCTCGAGCACCTCGATATCGGCCGCTGTGTAGCTGTCCTCGGCATCTCCTCCCGATCGGGCGGCGACCTTCAACGGCGCGCGACCCTTCGGCTCCGGGGCTCCGAATAGATCGTCAGCTGATTTGCTTTTGGCGTTTGATTTGAGAGGTTTGGACATGTTTCTTCAGGTGGCGCGCGACATTTGGCGCAGCGAATCGGTTGTTCTGACTATGCCACGGATGGGCGGCGAAAGGGCGGCGGCCGGGCGGGTGAAGGCAATGCCTCAGCCCGGCCGTCACGTAAATAGCAACCCGCGCTTACGCCCGCGAGGTGCGGAACACAACGATCGTGAACAGGGCCATGGCGATGACGACGATCAGCGATCCGACGATCGGAGCGGCCTCAAACGAGGGGCCGTCGAGTAGGACCATCGCTACGCCGGCCGGAAACAGGATGCCGCCCACGATATGCAGCCAGCCCTGGATTTTCGCCAGCAGCAACGCGCCTGCGGCCGGTACCAGCCGATAGTAGAGGCCGAACAGGAACAGCAGCACGCCGCCGACGAGATTGAGATGCACATGTGCTGGCGCTAATGTGAAGTTCTGCTCGATCCCCATGGCGATGCCCGCGAGCATCCCGAACAGCAACACCAAAACGCTCTCGCACATCATCAGCGATCCGATCATCCATTCTTCCTTTTTCTTGAGGGAGATGCCAGCCGGGCCCGAATGCCGGAGGTTGTGGGAAATCACGATTGATCCCCGCCTTTGTGACTTGATGTCACGCAAGGGGCTGGCTTACGTGTTTCTTAGGCGATGGGCCCGCAGAAAGGTTCAAGGGCATCAACAGGCGGGAAGGCACCCAACGAGATGGAAGATTTTGCGCGCGCTCTGGCCGATTTCGTGCGCCATCACCAGGCTTGGGCCGCTCCGATCGTCCTGCTGCTGGCATTCGGCGAGTCGCTGGCGTTCATCTCGCTGTTGATACCGGCGTGGGGCGCGCTGGTCGCGATTGGCGCCCTGATCGGCGTTAGCGGGATCAGCTTCTGGCCGGTCTGGATCGCCGGCGGCATCGGGGCCGCGCTCGGTGACTGGGTCTCCTACTGGTTCGGCTATCGCTACAAGGAGCAGGTCGCGCAGATGTGGCCGCTGTCGCGCTATCCGGAAATCCTGCCGCGCGGCGAGGCGTTCGTCAAAACCTGGGGCGTACCCAGCATTTTCATCGGCCGCTTCTTCGGCCCGTTGCGGGCCTCCGTGCCGCTCGCCGCCGGCATCTTCGAAATGTCGTACTGGCAATTCCAGATCGCCAATTTCGTGTCTGCGCTGGTCTGGTCGGCCGCGCTGCTGCTGTTCGGCGACGTGATCGCGCAGGTGCTCGAATGGATGTGGCGGACGGTGTAAGGTCTTTGGAATAACGCAAAGGAATAACGCAAAGGCGCGGGGGTTAGCCCCGAAACCAGACAAGCGGGACAATATCGCTGTCATCGTCACACCGGGAGGACACCACATGGAACTGACACGTCGTCACGCGCTTGCCGGCGCTGCAGGGCTCGCCGCCGCGCCGCTATTGCCGGCCGCTCCCGCCATGGCCGCGGCCCCGATCGCCGACAAGCAGGCGCCGAGCTTCTATCGCTACAAGGTCGGCGATATCCAGGTCACCGTGGTGTCCGACGGCAAGAACGTCTTCAAGCTGGAGGATTCCTTCATCCCCAATGCGAAGCGGGACGATGTAAACGCGGCGCTCGAGAAGGCGTTCATGCCGCGCGACATGGTGTCGATCTACTTTGCGCCGCTGGTGATCAATACCGGCGGCAAATTGATCGTGATCGATACCGGCAACGGCGCGCTGTCGAAGGCCAACAGCAAGGGCGCCAACGGCTTGTTCGCCGACAACATGGCGGCGGCCGGCTTCGATGCCAAGAATGTCGACATGGTCGTGATCTCGCACTTCCACACCGACCATGTGAATGGCCTCCTGACCGCCGAGGGTGCGCCGGCATTTCCAAACGCCGAAGTGCTGGTGCCGGCCACCGAATGGAAGTTCTGGATGGACGACGGCGAGATGAGCCGGGCACCGGCCGGCCGCATGCAGGGCCTGTTCAAGAACAACCGCAACATCTTTGAGGCCGGCCTGAAGAAGAAGGTCACGCCCTATGAGTGGGGCAAGGAGATCGCGCCGGGCCTGACCTCGGTCGAGACCGTCGGCCATACCCCGGGCCACACCTCCTATGTGCTGGCGTCCGGGTCAGCGAAGGTCTTCATCCAGTCCGACGTCACCAACAACCCGAACCTGTTCGCGACCAATCCCGGTTGGCACGCGTCGTTCGATCAGGATGGCGAGGTGGCGGAGAAGACCCGCCGCCGCATCTACGACATGGTGGTCGCAGAACGGCTCCAGGTGCAGGGCTTCCACTATCCGTTCCCGGGGCTCGGCAATGTCGTGAAGGATGGCAATGGTTACCGCGTCGTGCCGGCGTCGTGGAATCCGGTGATCTGAACGGTTTTTCTTGACGCCAAGCGGGCGCGGCCCTATAGCCGCGGCCATGATCAACGCCTCGACCATCATCATTGCTCGCCGCCGCCGCGCCATCGCGGTATGGGCGGTCGTTCGCGTTTAGACCATCGCCTCTGCCGCCGGATCTCATCCCGCGGCGCTCTCCCAAAAAGACACGCGGTTCGATCTGGCGGCTCCTACGTCACTTTGGGAGTTCCGACCATGTATACGCCACCGGTATTCAAGCCCGACCGCGCCGCAAGCCTCGCCTTTGCCGAGGCGCGCGGTTTCGGCATGGCCTGCGCGTGGGATGGCGCCAAGCCGATCGCCTCCGCGCTGCCGTTCTACCTGAGCTACGCCGATGACGGCACGCCGCGGGCGCTGTTTCATGTTGCCCGTCACAATCCGCTGGTAAAGCTCGCCGGTGGCGCGTCCTGGCTGCTGGCTGTCAACGGTGCGGATGCCTATGTGTCCGCGGACTGGTATGTGTCTCTGGATCAGGTGCCGACCTGGCTCTATCAGGCCGTCCACCTGACCGGTCCGGTGCGGACGCTGTCTGATGATGACCTCGCCGTTCAGATCGATACGCTGAGCGCCAAGTTCGAGAACCGGCTCGCGCCAAAGAAGCCCTGGACGTCGGGCAAGATGACGGCCGCGCGGTTGGAAGCCATGAAGAAGGCGATCGTGGGCTTTGAGATGACGGTGGAAGAGGTAGAGGGCAGCTTCAAGCTGAACCAGCACAAATCCGAAACCGACTATGCGGCGGTCACGGGTAACCTTGCCGCGCAAGTGGACGCCGGTCCGCAAGAGATCGCGCTTTTGATGCGGCAGGCGCGGCCGGATGTCTTTGCAAACCAAACTGACGAGCTCGAAAGGAACGTGCCATGACCCTCACCGATACAAACCCGAAGACCAAGATTGGTGCGACCAAGGCCACCCTGTTCGTCGACGGCGGATCCGGTACCACCGGCCTCGGCATCCAGGAGCGGCTGAACCTGTTGGGCGACGTCACGGTGAAGCACATCGCCGAGGACAAGCGGAAGGATGCCGGCGCCAAGCGCGCGTTGATGGAGGAGGTGGATCTGGTGATCCTGTGCCTGCCCGACGACGCCGCAAAGGAGACGGTGGCGCTGATCGACACCATGGGCAATGCTGCTCCCAAGGTGCTCGACGCCTCGACTGCCTATCGGGTCGCGCCCGACTGGGCCTACGGCTTTGCCGAGCTCGCACCCGACCAGGCCGACAAGATCCGGACCGCGCGGAAGGTTTCGAATCCGGGCTGCTATCCGACCGGCGCGATCGCGCTGCTGCGGCCGATCGTCGATGCCGGGCTGCTGCCCGCGGATTATCCCGTCACCGTCAACGCGGTGAGCGGCTATTCCGGCGGCGGCAAGTCGATGATCGCGAGCTTCGAGGAGGGCACCGCGCCGGCCTTCCATCTCTATGGCCTCGGCTTCGAGCACAAGCACGTGCCGGAGATGCAGCTCTACTCACATCTGACGCGGCGGCCGCTCTTCGTCCCGTCGGTCGGCAACTACCGGCAGGGTATGCTGGTCTCAGTGCCGCTGCAGCTCGACGCGCTGCCCGGCAAGCCTGATGGAGCGGACCTCCAGGCCGCGCTGGCGAAACGCTACGCCGGCAGCAGATATGTCTCGGTGATGCCGTTGCAGAACGAAGCCAGCAACAGCGGGAAGATCGAGCCCGAAGCGCTCAACGAGACCAACCAGCTCGAGCTCTATGTCTTTGCCAGCGACAAGCACCACCAGGCGGTGTTGGTCGCGCGGCTGGACAATCTGGGCAAGGGCGCCTCGGGCGCGGCCGTGCAGAACATGCGGCTGATGCTGGGGCTGGCCGATACCTGACGGCAGGCAACACCGTGGACGAGGACACGCTGCAATTCTACCGGCGCAATGCCGAAGCCTATGCGGGGTGGGCGAAAGCTCCGTCGACCCGGCTCAGGGGCTTTCTCGGCCTGTTGTCGCCGGGCAGCTCGATCCTCGAACTCGGCTGCGGCGCCGGCAATCATGCGGCGGTGATACTCGCCGAAGGCTTTGTTCTGCGCGCAACCGATGGTTCGCCCGAGATGGCCGCGGTCGCCGCGAGCCGTCTCGGCCATCCGGTCGAGGTAATGTTGTTCGATCAGCTCGACGAGCTGGAGGCCTATGATGGCGTCTGGGCCAGCGCGTGCCTGCTGCACGTCCCGCGCGACGAACTCGCCGGCATTCTCAGCCGGATCCATCGTGCGCTGAAGCCATCAGGTGTGTTCTACGCGAGCTACAAGATCGGGCACGATGATGGCCGTGACAGCATCGGTCGCTACTACAACTATCCCTCGCTGGAATTGCTGCAGTCGACATACGCATCGTCAGGCGCGTGGACGCAGTTGTCGTCCGACACCAGCGAGATCAAGAGTTTTGACGAGGCGCCTGCGACGATGCTGCATGTCATGATGCGCAAGGGCGCCGCATAGAGGCGCCGGTGCGGCCGTTGCCGCGACCGGCAACAATGGGCAGCTCAGAGGATATTGAAGATCGCCAGCGCCAGCACGGCCTGGGCGATGAAGCCGATCGTGAAGGCCGGCGTGCGGAGGTGCGTCCGCAGGCTTTCGCAACGATACAAAGCGAAACGACTACGCTTGAAAGGAGCGTGTGATGGCGAAGAAGAAAATCGGCATTTTGGGCGCGTCCGGCTACACCGGCGCCGACGCGGTGCGTCTGCTGGCGCGGCACCCGAATGCCGAAATCACCGCGCTTACCGCCAACACCCATGCCGGCAAGGCGATGAGCGAGGTGTTTCCGCACTTCTTCATGCTCGACCTGCCAAAACTCGTGGAATGGGAAAAGGTCGACTGCACGCAGCTCGATGCCGTGTTCTGCGGACTGCCGCACGGGACGACGCAGGAGATCATCGCCGCGGTGCTGAAAGCCAATCCCGGAATCAAGATCCTCGACATGTCCGCGGATTTCCGGCTGCGCAACAAGGACAGCTACGCGCAATGGTACGGCCATGAGCACCGGGCGCTCGAATTGCAGGGCGAGGCCGTCTATGGGCTGACCGAACTCTACCGGGAGAAGATCACGGCGGCGCGGCTGGTGGCCTGTCCCGGCTGCTATCCGACGGCGGTGCTGGTGGCGCTGGTTCCGCTGGCGAAGGCAAAGCTGATCGACGTCGACGATATCGTCATCGACGCCAAGTCGGGCATCACCGGCGCCGGACGCGGGCTGAAACAGAACACGCTGTTCAGCGAGGCCGGCGAGGGGTTGTCGCCCTATTCGGTCGGCACCCATCGACACTCGGCGGAGATCGAGCAGGAGATCGGGGTCGCCGCTGGCTCGGCTGTGACGGTGAACTTCACGCCGCATCTCATTCCGATGGCGCGGGGTGAGTTCTGCACATCCTATGTCAAGCTCAACGGGGCTACGCCGGACGATTTGCGGGCCGAACTGGAAAAGGCCTACGCCGACGAGCCGTTCGTCCATGTGGCGAAGAAGGGCGTGTTGCCACAGACGCAGAACGTGCGTGGTTCGAACTACGTCCAGATCGGCGTCGTCGCCGACCGGATCAAGAACCGCGCCATCGTGCTCTCGACGCTCGACAATCTCGTGAAGGGCTCGGCCGGACAGGCGATCCAGAACATGAACCTGATGTTCGCCCTGCCTGAAACCACCGGACTGGCGCAGATCGCGCTGTTTCCATGAGTGGGGGCGGTCGTCGTGGACGAGGAGACGCTCGGACGATGCTCCATGTTGTGGTGCGGAAGGGCGCGGAATAGAGGCGCCGGTGCGGCGGTTGCCGCGACCGGCGACGATGCGAACTCAGACGATCTTGAAGATCGCCAGCGCCAGCACGGCCTGGGCGATGAAGCCGATGGTGAACGCCAGCGTGCGGAACACCGGCAGGCCGAGCGTGTAGACGATCAGATGGGCGACGCGCGCCCAGAAATAGACCGCGCAGGCCATCACGGTCCATTTGGTCGAATAGTCGGCCGCGTTGAGGATCAGCACCAGCGGGGCGAAGATCACGAGGTTCTCGACCGCGTTGTCGTGGGCGAACATCAGCCGCGTCGCCCATTCCGCATGCGGCTTGTCGTTGCGCGAGGGATTGCCCATGGCGCCGGAGAGGCCACGAACCTGGCAGCGGTTGAGGATGTAGGGGATCCACAGTAGTCCAGTCAGGATCACCGTCAGCGACAGCCAGAACAGTTCACGCGTCATCGTATCCCCCTCAACTGATTTCGATTCCCGATCCGCCGGGACGATCTGCTTATAGCGGAGAGGCCGGCCGCGCGCTACGCGCGGACGCGGACATAGCTGCCGGGAGCGTCCTCGAGCGGCGGCACACCGGACGCGCCCACCGCGCGGGCCGATACCTTCTCGGCGTCGAGGTTTTCCAGCCATTCGCGCCAGTTGGGCCACCACGACCCCTTGTGCTCCTGGGCGTTCTTCAGCCAGTCGGCAAGCTTGACATCCTTGATGTTGTCGTTGGTCCAATACTGGTACTTCTTCGATGCGGGCGGATTGACCACGCCCGCGATGTGGCCGGATCCGGCGAGCACATATTTCACCGGGCCGCCGAAGAATTGCGAGCCGTAAAGCACCGATTCCGCCGGCGCGATATGATCCTCGCGCGTGGCGAGATTGTAGACCGGAACCTTGACCTTCGACAGGTCGAGCAGCGTGTTGTCGAGCACCATGGTGCCCGTCGACAGCCGGTTCTCCAGATAGCAGTTGCGCAGATAGTAGGAGTGATTCGACGCCGGCATCCGCGTCGCATCCGAATTCCAGTGCAACAGGTCGAACGAGGAGGGCGGCTGGCCCTTCAAATAATTGTTCACGACGTAGGACCAGATCAGGTCGTTCGAGCGCAGCATGTTGAAGGCCATCGCCATCTTGCTGCCCTCGAGCACGCCGGATTCGTGCATGTCGCGCTCCAGCGCCGAGATCTGGTCTTCGTCGACGAACACCAGCAGCTCGCCGGCATGCGTGAAGTCGACTTGCGCCGCAAAGAACGTCGCCGAGGTTACGCGCTGGCGGCGCTTTTCCGCGAGATAGGCCAGCGTCGAGGCGAGCATGGTGCCGCCGACGCAATAGCCGGCGGTGTGAATCTTCATCTCGCCGGTGACCTTCTCGATCACGTCCATCGCTGCGAGGGGGCCGTCGGTCATGTAGTCGGCCCAGGTCTTCTTGCCGAGCTCCTTGTCCGGATTGACCCAGGAGATCAGGAACACCGTGATGCCCTGGTCGACGCACCATTTGACGTAGGATTTCTCAGGCCTGAGATCGAGGATGTAGAATTTGTTGATCCAGGGCGGCACGATCAGGAGCGGCGTGCGCAGCACGCTTTCCGTTGCCGGCGAATACTGGATCAACTGCATCACCTCGTTCTGGTAGATCACCTTTCCCGGCGTTGTCGCCATGTTGACGCCGACCTGAAGATTGCCCGGATCGGATTGGCGGATGCGGAGCGTGCCGTGTCCGGACTCGATATCCTCCGCCAGCATCTTCATGCCGCGCACCAGATTGTCGCCGTTGGACTCGACAGTGGCGCGGAGCACTTCCGGATTGGTCAGGACGAAATTCGACGGTGCGAGCGCATTGGCGATCTGCTGGACGTAGAATTCAGCCTTCTTGCGGGTGTGCGGATCAATCCCGTCGGCGTTGTGAACCAGCTCCTGCGCCCATTTCGAGGTGAGCAAGTACAGCTGGAGCACGAAGTCGAAGAACTGGTTCGACTTCCACTCGGGATCCAGGAAGCGCTTGTCGCGCGGAGCCGGCTCGATCGCGGGCTTGGCATCCGCTTCGCCGGCCATGCGGCGGACCGCCGCGCCCCAGAGATCGAGATAGTCCTTGCCGAGCTTGATTTGCAGATCGGAAGCCCGCTCCTTGTCGGACAGCCAGTATTCGGCGATCACGCTGAAGGTTTTGATGACCTCGCCGACTTCGTTCGGGGGCTTGTCGCGGACTTCGCCGGTTTGGCGCGGCTTCAAATAGGCGGCCAGCGCCTGACCGCTGCTCTCCATCGCCCGGGCGATATTCATGGCGAAGGCTTCCGAGTTGAATTTTGGGGTGGTCTGGGCTTCAGTGCTGACGTTGTTCATTTCAAGGACACTATCGTTTCGTTTGGTGCGCGTCATCGCGCGGTGCGGCAACGACAACAGGTTAAAAGCCGGTGTTTCGCTTTGTTGCACTGCGACAAAAAAACATTAGTTCTGACATATTGAAGCCTCAGGGGTCGCATTTGTTGTTCCAGCTTTAATCGTTTCGGGCGACAATGGTTTGAACGGCTAAAGCGAGAATTAACGCAGCGGGGACGCTGCAAGGCTCGTACCAGTGCGACCCGTGTCGGCGACGCGCCTTGTGCGCCTGCTTGTTGGGGACTTTTCGGCGGATGCCGATTGATCGGATGATGAGGGGCCTTGCGGCTGCAATTTTGCTCGCGTCGATAGCGGGGCTGAGCGGCTGCGCCAGCACGGTCGCGGACCTGCCGGGGGTCGGTGTGCCCGCCGACGCGCCGGCGCGGCCAAAGGAGGCCAGCGGCTATCTCCCGGTTCACGATCTTCCGCCTGATCGCAGCGAAGAGGCGATGAAGCCGGCCGACCAGGCCAAGCTCCAGGCGGAGCTGAAGGCCGCGCGGGATCGGCAGGAGACCGCGGCAGCCCAGAATTCAACGGGCAAGTAACCGCGCACAGGCCGATCAACGCTAGCGCTGCCGGGTGTCCGTGCTAAAAGAAACTCAATTCAACCGCATCTCCGGTCGTTGACCCCAGTCCACTCCTGAAATCGCGCTAAGTTATTGATTTGGTGTGATTTTTGTGCGAAGCCTGCTCTGGCTTCGGTCGCGAGGCAGGGTGTCGATTCTGGCGTGCCGGTTGCCGGAGCAAGGGTCCCATGGAAGATTTCTACCGCATTCGCCGTCTGCCGCCTTACGTCTTCGAGAAGGTCAACCAGGCCAAGGCGGCCGCACGCAATGCCGGGGCCGATATCATCGACATGGGCATGGGGAACCCGGACCTTCCGACTCCGTCCCACGTGATCGAGAAGCTGAAGGAAACGCTCGGCAAGCCGCGGACCGATCGCTACTCGGCCTCGCGCGGCATCAACGGCCTGCGCAAGGCCCAGGCCGCCTATTACGCGCGCCGCTTCGGCGTCAAACTCAATCCGGATACGCAGGTCGTTGCGACCCTCGGCTCGAAGGAGGGGTTTGCCAACGTTGCCCAGGCGATCACCGCGCCGGGCGATGTGGTGCTGTGTCCCAACCCGAGCTATCCGATCCACGCCTTCGGTTTCCTGATGGCGGGCGGTGTGATCCGCTCGGTACCGTCGGAGCCGACGCCGCAGTTCTTCGAGGCGGTCGAGCGGGCCATCCAGCATTCGATCCCGAAGCCGATCGCCCTGATCGTCTGCTATCCATCGAACCCGACTGCCTATGTCGCGGATCTCGATTTCTACAAGGATCTCGTCGCCTTTGCGAAGAAGCACGACATTTTCATTCTGTCGGATCTCGCTTACGCCGAAGTCTATTTCGACGACAACAATCCGCCGCCGTCGGTGCTGCAGGTGCCGGGCGCGATCGATGTCACCGTCGAATTCACCTCGATGTCGAAGACGTTTTCGATGGCCGGCTGGCGCATGGGTTTTGCGGTCGGCAATGACCGCATCATCGCAGCGCTTGCGCGCGTCAAATCCTATCTCGATTACGGCGCCTTCACGCCGGTCCAGGTGGCGGCGACCGCAGCGCTGAACGGGCCTGACGATTGCATCCGCGAGATGCGCGATACCTATCGCAAGCGCCGCGATGCACTCGTGGAGTCGTTTGGCCGCGCCGGCTGGGAGATTCCGCCGCCGCAGGCCTCGATGTTCGCCTGGGCGCCGTTGCCGAAGCAATTCGAGGCCGTCGGCAGCATGCAGTTCGCAACGCTGCTGGTCGAGAAATCCGGCGTCGTGGTGTCGCCCGGCGTCGCCTTCGGCGAGCATGGCGAAGGCTACGTCCGCATCGCAATGGTGGAGAACGAACAGCGGATCCGGCAGGCTGCGCGTGGCGTGCGTCGCTTCCTTGAAAGCGGCATCGAAACGTTGCACAACGTGGTTCCTCTCGCCAATCGACGCTAATCCTTCCAGGTTCCAAATCTCATGGTCGCACCGCTGAAAGTGGGCATAGCGGGGCTCGGCACCGTCGGTGCCGATGTCGTCCGCCTGATCGAAGCGCAGGGCCGCGTGCTGTCTGAGCGCTGTGGCCGCGGCGTGCGCGTCGTTGCCGTCACCGCGCGTTCGAAAGCCAAGAAGCGCGGCCTCGACCTGCGCGGCGTCGAATGGGCCAAGAGCCCGCAGGCGCTCGCCGAGGATCCCAATATCGACTGTTTCGTCGAATTGATGGGCGGCGCCGGCGATCCCGCGTTCGCCGCGATCGAGACCGCACTGAAGGCCGGCAAATCGGTCGTGACGGCGAACAAGGCGCTGATCGCCAAGCATGGCTTGCGTCTCGCGCACGCCGCGGAGAGCCATGGCGGCGCGCTGAACTTCGAGGCGGCGGTCGGCGCCGCGATCCCGGTCATCAAGACGTTGCGCGAGGGCCTGGCCGGCACCAGCGTCAACCGCGTCTATGGCATCCTCAATGGCACCTGCAACTACATCCTGACCCGGATGGAGCAGGAGGGCCTGTCGTTCGCCGAGTGCCTCAAGGACGCCCAGCGCCTCGGCTACGCCGAAGCCAACCCATCCTTTGACGTCGATGGCCACGACACCGCACAGAAACTTGCGATCCTGGCGAGCCTCGCCTTTGGAACCAAGGTCGCGCAGAGCGCCGTTTATGTCGAAGGCATCTCCTCGATCACGCCGGAGGATTTGCGCGCAGCCGAGGAACTCGGCTATCGCGTCAAGCTGCTCGGCGTCGCGGTGCGCACCGCCAAGGGCATCGAGCAGCGCGTGCATCCGACCATGGTGCCGAAATCGTCGTCGATCGCGCAGGTGATGGGCGTCACCAATGCGGTGACGATCGATGGCGAGGGCATTCCGCCGATCACGCTGGTCGGCCCCGGCGCGGGCGGTGCAGCAACCGCCTCCGCCGTGCTCGCCGACATCGCCGATGTTGCACGTGGCATCCGCGCCAAGCCGTTCGGGCGTCCGGTCGAACGGTTGCGTGACACCATCAAGGCACCAATGGAACGTCATGAGGGTGGCTATTATATCCGCCTGATGGCGCGTGATCTAGCAGGCACTGCCGCAACTATCGCCACCCGGCTCGCGGAGCAGAAGATATCACTGGAATCGATCGTGCAGCGGCATCCGGATGGCGTCGATGTGAACGGGTCGGCCAAAAAGCCTTCACCCGTTCCGGTCATTCTGATTACCTACGCAACCAACGAAGATGCGGTGCATCGCGCGCTGGCTGCAGTGCAGCGCGACAAGGTCATCAGCGGCCGGCCGCAGGTGATCCGGATCGAGAAAAACTAGCGCGCGGCCGAACGGGTCGGGCGCGAAACGATTGATGCGATGCGGGCAGGGTGGCCCGCAGCGGGACTTAAAGTGAGGCTTAAGGAGTACGCCATGTCGACCCATATTTCCGTTCCGCCGCAGATGCTGCTCGAGCGCATCCTGACGCTTGAAATCGTCCGGGTGACGGAGCGCGCGGCGGTGTCGGCCGCTCGGCTGCGCGGCCACGGCCAGGAGAAGGCCGCCGACAAGGCCGCGGTCGACGCGATGCGGCGCGAGCTCAACAAGCTGCCGATCGAAGGCACGATCGTGATCGGCGAAGGCGAGCGCGACGAGGCGCCAATGCTGTTCATCGGCGAGAAGGTCGGGCTCAACGCCGGCCCCAAGGTCGACATCGCGGTCGATCCGCTCGAAGGCACCACGCTGTGCGCCAAGAACATGCCCGGCTCGATCGCCACCATGGCGATGGCCGATGGCGGCACGCTGCTGCACGCGCCCGACGTCTACATGCAGAAGATCGCGATCGGTCCGGGCTTTGCCAAGAACGTGATCGAGCTCGACGCGCCGCCGGCGGACAACGTTCGGCGCCTCGCCAAGGCCAAGGGTGTCGATCCCTCCGCCATCACCGTCTTGGTGCTCGACCGTCCGCGCCACGCCGACATCATCAACAGCGTGCGTTCGACCGGCGCTGCGGTGCGTATCATCACCGATGGCGACGTCGCCGGCGTGATTCACTGCGCGACCCCGGATGACACCGGCGTCGATATGTATATCGGCACCGGCGGCGCGCCCGAGGGCGTGCTGGCGGCGGTCGCGCTGCGCTGCATCGGTGGCCAGATGCAGTGTCGCCTGATCCTCGACAGCGAAGAGAAGCGCGCGCGCGCCCACAAGATGGGCGTCACCGACCCGAAGATGATCTATGGCATCGAGGATCTGGCGAGGGGCGACTGCCTGTTCGCCGCCACCGGCGTCACCACCGGTTCGTTGCTCTCGGGCGTGAAGTTCAGGAAGGACGTGATCGAGACCGAGACGGTCGTAATGCGCTCCGTCACCGGCACCGTGCGCTACATCAAGGCCGAGCACCGTCAGCTGGAGAAGTTCCACCTGGATTGATGCCGTCATTCCGGGGCGTCCGAAGGACGAGCCCGGAATCTCGAGGTTCCGGATTCGATGCTTTGCATCGCCCCGGAACGACAACCAAAAACAAAAACACGGGAGACCAACATGTCTGATATTTCCGGGGTCAAGGCGCTGGTGTTCGACGTGTTCGGAACGGTGGTCGACTGGCGCACCAGCCTGATCAACGATTTCAGCAAATGGTCGGAGACGCGGGGCATCAAGGCCGACTGGACCGCGCTGGTCGATGGCTGGCGCGCGGTCTATGCCGCGTCGATGGACGAGGTGCGCAAGAACCCGCAGAACGGCTACGCCATGCTCGACACGCTGCACCGCCAGTCGCTCGAGAAGCTGGTCGCGCAGCTCGGGATCAAGGGGCTGACCGAGGCCGACCTGCATCATCTGACGCTGGGCTGGCATCGCCTGCATCCGTGGTTCGACAGCGTCGCAGGCCTGACCCGGCTGAAGACCAAATACATCATCTCGCCGCTCTCGAACGGCAACGTCGCGCTGCTGACCAACATGGCAAAGTTCGCCGGGCTCCCTTGGGACCTGATCATGTCGGCCGAGCTGTTCGAGCACTACAAGCCCGATCCGGAGACCTATCTCGGTGCGGCCAAGCTGCTTTGCCTGGCGCCGGAGCAGGTGATGATGGTCGCCGCGCACAATTACGACCTCAAGCACGCCCAGCGGCTCGGCCTGAAGACAGCGTTCGTGGCGCGCCCGGCCGAATATGGCCCGCTGCAGAAGGTCGATTTCGAAGCCACTGGCGACTGGGACATCGTCGCCAAGGATTTCGGTGGGGTAGCCGACCGAATGGGCTGCTAGCGCTGGCTTGCGAATCATTGAGGCGTTACCTTTCGTGCCTAGCTCGGAAGGCATCATGACACTTCCCGCATCCGCATTCCCCGTCGAGGCGCCGCCGGCGTTCCTCGGCGTGACGCGCTCGTTGACCGGAAAGCTCTGGCGCGATCGGCTCGATGCGCGCGGCGCGGCGCGGGCGCTTGCCATCGTCCAGCGACATAACTTGCCGGAGATGCTGGCGCGGGTGCTGGCGGGGCGCGACGTCCAACTCGACGCAGTCCAGGATTTCCTCGATCCGACCATCCGCAAGCTGATGCCCGATCCCCACACCGTGACCGACATGGAGGCCGCGGCGCGTCGTATCGCGGATGCGGCTGCACGCGGCGAGACGGTTGCGATCTTCGGCGACTATGACGTCGACGGCGCGACCTCGGCGGCATTACTCGCCTGGCATTTGCGCCATTGCGGGCTCGATCCGCTGATCCACATCCCCGACCGCATCTTCGAAGGCTACGGACCGAACACCGATGCCGTGCGCGCGCTGGCGGCGAAGGGCGCGACGCTGCTGGTCACCGTCGATTGCGGCACCACCAGCATCGAGCCACTGGCGGAAGCCAAGAAGCTCGGGATGTCGGTCGTCGTGATCGATCACCACCAGACCGGCGATGAGCTTCCCGTGGTCGATGCGCTGGTCAATCCGAACCGGGCCGACGATCTCTCGGGGCTCGGCCATCTCGCGGCCGTCGGCCTCGTGCTGGTGACGCTGGTCGCCGTCAATCGCGAGCTGCGTCAGCGCGGCTTCTGGAGCAGCGAGAGGCCGGAGCCGGATCTGCTCGGCATGCTGCATCATGTTGCGCTTGGCACCGTCGCCGACGTCGCGCCATTGACCGGGCTCAATCGCGCCTTCGTCGCCAAGGGGCTGATCGCGATGCGCCGCCGCGACCATGTCGGCCACACCGCGCTGATGGATGTGGCGCGGCTGAACGGGCCGCCCGAAGCCTGGCATCTCGGCTTCATGCTGGGACCGCGCATCAACGCCGGCGGCCGCATCGGACGCGCCGATCTCGGCGTCCGCCTGCTGCTCGAGGGCGACATCTCGGAGGCCGCGCGGATCGCAGCCGAGCTCGACCGCCTCAACGGCGAGCGGCGCCTGATCGAGCAGGCGGCCGAGGCGCAGGCCGAAGCCGAGGCGCAGGCCTCGCTCGGGCTCGAGGACAAGGGCGCTGTCATCGTCACCGCCGCCGAAGGCTGGCATCCCGGCGTGGTCGGGCTGGTGGCGTCGCGGCTGAAGGAAAAATTCGCGCGTCCGGCGTTTGCAATCGCGCTCGAGCCGGGCGGTATCGGCACCGGGTCGGGGCGCTCGATCGGAGGCGTCGATATCGGCAAGGCGGTGCGGCAGGCGGTGCATGATGGCCTCCTGATGAAGGGCGGCGGCCATGCGATGGCGGCCGGCGTGACGCTGCGCAAGGAGAAGCTCGCCGAATTCCGCGCCTTCCTGGAGAACGCGCTCGCCGCCGACGTCGCCAATTCGCGCCACGAGAACGAGCTGTTCATCGACGGCGCGGTGAGTGCGCGCGCGGTGACGCCGGAATTTGCCGCAATTCTCAATCGCGCAGGTCCCTTCGGCAGCGGCAATCCGGAGCCGGTGATCGCGCTGCCGTCGCATCAGCTGGTCTACGCCGACGAGGTCGGGCAGGCGCATCTGCGGCTGCGCTTCAAGTCCGGCGACGGCTCCATCGTCAACGGTATTGCATTCCGCTCGGTCGGGCAGAAGCTCGGCAACGCCTTGACGCAAAATCGCGGCCAGCAATTGCATGTGGCGGGCTCTCTCGCGGTTGACCGTTGGCAAGGCACCGAACGTGTGCAATTCCGTGTGCTCGATGTCGCGGTGCCGGATCAGGGCCCGGCGGTCATCCGATAAGATCAGATAAGAAAAATTGGGAGTGGACATGTCGGGACAGGTTGAAGGCAAGGTCGCGCTGGTGACCGGCGGTGCATCAGGCATTGGTGCTGCGATCGTGGAATTGCTGGCGCAGGAGGGCGCGACCGTCGTTGCGACCGATATCGACGAGTTGAACGGGCCGGAGCTCGCCGCTCGCCTCAAGAAGGCCGGGCGCGACGTCAGCTTCCTGCAGCAGGACGTCACCAGCGAGGAGCGCTGGGTCGAAGTCGTCGCAGACATCGGCAAGCGCTTTGGCCGCCTGGATATCATGGTGTCGAACGCCGGCATCGGCATCGGCGCGCCATCGATCGTCGAGATGTCGCTTGCAGATTGGCGTCGGCAGACCGCGATCAATCTCGACGGCGTGTTCCTGTCGGTAAAACATTCCCTGCCGCTGATGCGCAAGCACGGCGGCGGGTCGATCATCATGATGTCGTCACTCGCCGGCCTGCGCGGTGCGGCGACCCTTGCAGGCTATAGCGCGACCAAGGGCGGCGTCCGGCTGTTTGCCAAGTCGATCGCGATGGAGTGCGCCCAGATCGGCGACGGCATCCGCGTCAACTCGGTGCATCCTGGCATCATCGACACGCCGATCTGGGGCAAGATCCCGACCGGGGCCACCGGCGCCGGCCAGAACGCGCCGATCGATCCGGAAGAGCGCGCAAAATTCGCGACGCCGCTCGGCCGCGCCGGCCAGGCGATCGAGATCGCGCAGGGCGTACTGTATCTCGCTTCCGATGCGTCGCGCTATGTGACGGGGACGGAACTCGTGATCGATGGCGGCATGAATGCCGGCGGGGTGGTGCGGCGGGCATAAGTCTCCGTCATTGCGAGCGAAGCGAAGCAATCCACGCTTCAGCATATGCAGAGCGACGTGCGCTCGCCTCTCAAACGGGTGGGACGGTGATATCCACACACTGATTTATAACTCCGAGAAACAGAAATATTGTCGTGCGGAAGCTTGACAGCTTTTTTGCTGATTTGCCCGTCCGAGTTGTTTTGTCGCACCCGGACAAGTTATTGCAGTCGAAACCGGCCAGTCGGGCCGGTCTTGCGATGTCCGTTGATTGTGGCAGACGGGAAGAAGCGGGCGGGCGTCAAACCGGCGCGATTGGCCCGAAACGGTCATTTGCTACCAAAATGCTTTAACAAATCGTGGTCCGAGGCTAGCCTGTCGATATTCTGGATCCGCAGGTTGGGCATCAACCATGGATATTCGGGAATGGCTGACAGCATTGGGCCTCGCCCAATACGCGGCGACGTTTGCTGAAAACGACATTGATTTCGCCATTCTCGGCAAACTCACTGAAGCGGACTTGAGAGAGCTCGGTATCGCTTCTCTTGGCCATCGCAAGCGTTTGCTGGCCGCAATTGCAGAGCGGAGTGTGACAACCGCGCCGAGCCCGGAACCTGCCGATGGCCTGCCGGCAGGGGACCGCCGGCAAGTGACCGTGCTTTTCGCTGATCTCTGTGGCTTCACCGCAATGTCGCGAATGCTCGATCCTGAAGAGGTCCGAGAGCTGGTAGGCCGCTATACCACGCTCGTCGACGGTATTGTCGTCGGATATGGCGGTACGGTCGACAAGCACATTGGTGACGCTGTGATGGCGCTTTTCGGGGCGCCCCGCGCGCATGACGATGATCCGATGCGCGCTGCTCGCGCCGCATTGGATATCCATGAGGCACTCGGCAAGATGAGCTTGAACGCCGTCCGGCCGCTCCAGGCCCATGTCGGAATAGCCAGCGGCGAAGTGGTCGCCAGCCTTTTGGGGCGCGCCGACGCGAACGACTACACGGTTCTCGGCGATTCAGTCAATCTGGCGGCACGCCTTGTGGCCGCTGCCGGCCCTGGACAGACCCTGCTTTCTGATGGCGTTTACCACGCGCTCTCCGGACGGGGCGTGTGCGACGCGCTCGGCGAAATCCAATTGAAAGGCTTTGAAGCGCCCACGCGGGCCTGGCGACTGCGTGGCCTAGCGGCTGAGCCGTTGGCTGCAACGCGCAGCTCGTTCGTCGGCCGCGAGGCCGAGCTGGAGCAGTTCAAGAGTATTCTCGGCGTGTGTCTTGCGCGGCGGTCCGGTCAAGTTGTCTACGTGCGCGGCGAGGCGGGCATCGGCAAAACCAGATTGGTCGAGGAGATGCGACGTTTCGCCGAGGCCACAGGTCTCGTTACTCATCGCGGCCTTGTTCTCGACTTCGGGGTCCGCAAAGGACAGGACCCGATCCGCGCTTTACTCCTGAGTTTGCTCGGCCTGACGCCATCTTCCGAAGCGGAATCACGACACCGTGCGGCCGAACGTTTGGTCGCTGACGGAGCGGTCGCGCCTGAGCGGATGGTTTTTCTTCATGACCTGCTTGACCTGGAGCAAACCGGCGAGTGGCGTACACTTTACGACGCCATGGACAACACCGCTCGTAACCGCGGCAAGCGCGAAGTGGCAGCGGCACTCGTCGCCCGCGGCTGCAACAGTGAACCCATGCTATTCATTGTGGAGGATCTCCATTGGGCTGATCCACAGGTGCTCGGGCATCTTGCGGCGTTTGCAACGGCCGTAGCCAACGGTCCCGGCCTTCTGGCTATGACTTCGCGTGTCGAGGGCGACCCGCTCGACGCCGCGTGGCGCGCAAGTTGCCGTGGAACACCATTCGCGACCATCGATCTCGGTCCTCTGCGAGGAGACGAGGCGTTGAGCCTGGCTGGGAGGTTCATCGACGCTAGTCATTCTGTCGCGCTCGCATGCATTGAGCGCGCGGGCGGCAATCCGCTCTTTCTGGAGCAGCTTCTGCACAACGCCGAAGAAGGCAGCGAGGATGCCGTCCCCGCATCCATCCAGAGTCTGGTCCTCGCGCGCATGGACCGATTGGCGCAGCGTGATCGGCAGGCGTTTCAAGCTGCCGCGGTTATCGGCCAGCGTTTTGATCTCGCCCTGCTGCGTCACCTCGTCGACAGACCGGACTATGTCTGCGACGGCCTCATTAGCAACGCGCTGGTCCTTCCGGAGGGTGATGATTTCCTGTTCGCTCACGCGCTTATTCAGGAGGGAGCCTACTCCTCCCTGCTTCGATCCCGTCGGCGGGAATTGCACCTTCGGGCTGCAAAGTGGTTCGCAGGACAGGACCTTACGCTGCACGCGCAGCACCTCGATCGCGCCGAGGACGCCGGGGCCGCCGAGGGGTACCTCAGAGCGGCCACTGCCCGGCGCGCGGCATTTCATGTCGATGCTGCGCTCCGGCTGACCAATCGAGGCATGGAGGTCGCGCAAACCGATGCCGACCGCCACGCCCTGATCTGCCTCAAGGGCGAACTGCAGCGCGATCTCGGAGATATCGCTTCGTCCGTCACAACCTATCGGCTGGCAATAGCCGCCTCGCCCGACGAGGTTGCCATGTGTCAAGCGCAGCTGGGATTGGCGGAGGGTCTTCGGGTGAGCGAAGGCCTTGAAGAAGCACTCAATCTACTTGCGGACGCGCAGCGCACGGCCCAGCGCCACGATATGGTGGCCGAACTCGCACGCATCCACCACTTGCGGGGCAACATCTACTTTCCGCTTGGCAACATCGACGGTTGCCGTCAGGAACATGAAAGGGGCCTCGGCTTTGCGCAGCGCTCGGGCTCTCCGGAAGCAGAGGCGCGCTCGCTCGGTGGCCTTGCGGACGCAGCGTATGCGCAGGGCAAGATGCGCAGTGCGTTCGACCACTTCAGCCATTGCGTAGCGCTGAGCCGGCAACACGGATTCGGTCGCATCGAAGTGGCCAACCGCTCCATGGTCGGGTTCAGTCGCATCTACCTCAACGAGGTACGGCAAGCAAAAGAGGACGGCGACGCTGCTGCCCGTACCGCTGCGCTCGTCGGACAGCCCCGCGCCGAACTGCTCGGCGAAACCCTGGGCGCGTTCGCCTGCTATGAACACGGCGACTTCGATTTGACGCAGGCCTACCTGGATCGAACGCTGCGTCTTGCCCGACAACTTGGTGCGCGGCGCTTCGAGGCACAGGGACTCGAAATGCAGGCGCGGATTCTGCTTGATACTGGGCGACGCGCGGAAGCTGCCGAAATGTTGCGAGAGGCGTTGGCGATTTGCCGAGAAGGAGGAGCGCAGTTCTGCGGACCAAAGGTCACAAGCGCCTTGAGCCGTGCCGTCACCGACCGGGCGGAGCGCGCCGCGCTGCTTGCCGAAGGCAAGGACATGCTTGGCCGAGGCGCTGTCGGGCATAACCACCTGTGGTTCTACCGCGACGCCATCGAGGCACTGCTGTCGGCTGGCGACGGAGCTGAGGCCCTTGCGTACGTGGCCGCGCTTGAGAACTATACACGCGCCGAACCACTGCCCTGGTCGAAGCTATTTGCCATTCGTGGTCGGCTTCTCGCCGGCGCTGCGCGAGGCAACATTGATGGCGGCAGGCGAGAGGACCTCGTTCGAATTCAAGCCGCGCTTCATGACGCTGGCCTGAAGGCTTTTCTAGCCCCCATCGAATCCGCGCTTGTGAATTGATGCAGCGCTCCCGTCGGTACGCCATTTCAGTTTCCGGCACGCTTGAGACGTGGATAGCCGGTCTGACGGTGTCCCGCCCAACCCGAGATTGATATCCACGACCGCGGCCTGCAAGGCGCGTACCTTCGAACTCGTCCTGGCCGCCCTGCTCGTTAAGCATGGTCCTATGACATCTGCACCGGTCCTCCGGGCCTGCACGGCACATGAATTGCAGGGATTGCTGCATAGACCCAAGCGCGGCTGGCGGCTCATCCGTGCGGCGCCTCAAGAGAGTTGATAATGCAGACGGACACGCGCATCAGGTGCTCGCACACGCGGTTGGATATCGATCGATGAATGCCTCCACCAAACCTGTCCGGATCGGGGTCGATATCGGCGGCACCTTCACTGACTTGCAGATCTTCGATGCGCGCGACGGCCGGATCGTTGCCTACAAGCTGCCGACGACACCGGAAGATCCGTCGATTGCGTTGGTCGAGGGCATCAAGACCGCCGGCCGACGCTACGGCTTTACCTTGTCTGATGTCGGCTATCTCATGCACGGCACCACCATTGCCACCAATGCGGTGCTCGAGCGCAAGCTGCCGGCGGGGGCTTTGGTGACGACGGCGGGTTTCGAGGATGTGCTGGAGATCGGTCGCCACTACCGTCGCGAGGTCTATTCGATCCATCCGCAGCCGGTCCCCGCGCTGATCCCGCGTAACAGGCGCTTCGGCTTTCACGAGCGAATGCGCTTTGACGGCACCGCCGAACGCGTGCCGACCGAGGCCGACATCGATGCCGTCATCACGCAATTGGCCGCAGTCGACATCGAAACGGTCGCTGTCGCCTTACTCCACGCCTACGCCAATTCCGATCACGAGCAGCGTCTTGCCGATCGCATCCGAAAAGCGCTGCCGAGGCTCGACATTTCACTGTCGTCGGTCATCAGCCCGGAAATCCGAGAATATGAACGGACCAGTACGACCGTGCTCAATGCGCTTTTGCAGCCCGTTGTCCGCGCGTACATCGACCGCCTTGACGTACGCATGCGCACCGAGGCGTTCGCTCCGCATCTCCTGATCGTGCAGTCGAACGGCGGGGTGTGTACGCCGGCCACCGCCGCTGCTGAGCCGGCCCGTCTGTTGTTGTCGGGCCCGAGCGGTGGGGCAATGGCCGCGCTCGAGCTCGCGCGCCAATTCGACGAGCCCAATCTGGTTGCCGTCGACATGGGCGGCACAAGTTTCGATGTGTCGGTCGTCCGCGATAACAGGCTCGAGATCGTCACCCTGAGCGAGATCGACCGGCTGCCCGTACGCCTGCCGATGATCGAGATTCGCACCATCGGCGCCGGCGGTGGCTCGATCGCACGCGTCAATGCGGCGAGGCAGATGACGGTCGGCCCTGAGAGCGCTGGCGCACGCCCTGGCCCGGTCTGCTACAGCCGCGGCGGCACCGAGCCGACAGTAACCGATGCGAATCTCGCTCTGGGCCGGCTGGATGCCGCCACCTTCCTCGGCGGCGCCATGGCGCTTGATCGGGATGCGGCGCGCGCCGCCATCCTGGCGCGGGCCGGGGACCCGCTCGGGTTCGATACGGATGCTGCCGCCGCGGGCATTCTCCGCTTGACCAACACCAATCTCGCGGCGGCGATCCGCGTCAGTCTGTTCGAGAAAGGGCTCGATCCGCGCGATTTCACCATGCTGAGCTTCGGCGGCGCAGGATCGGTGCACGCTTGCGCGGTGGCGGACGAGCTGGGCATCCGACGCATCATCTTTCCGGTCGATGCCAGCACGTTCTCGGCGCGCGGCGTGCTGATGGCCGATATCGAGCACGCCTTTGGCCGTTCGGGTGTGCAGCGGTTCGACGGCAGCGCCGTCGCCTGGGTGCATTCTTGTTTTGAGAGCCTCAAGGCTGAAGGTGCGGCACGGCTTGAAGCCGACGGCATTGCGCCTAACGACCGACAGTTCGAGCTCTCTGCCGATCTGCGCTATCGCGGTCAGGCCTTCGAGCTCAGCGTGCCCTGGGGCGAGATTCCGCTCGACGAGAGTGGCATCGGCGAAATTGGCCTTCGTTTCCACGCCCAGCACGCGCAACGGTTTTCCTACGCCAGTCCGGAAGATGCGATCGAGCTCGTGACCCTGCGGCTTGCAGCCATTGGACGAATGGCGCGACCGCAGATATCTGCTCAACAGCCTTCTCACACCGACAGCCCCACGGCCGGTCGCCGCAGTGTCTACGTCAACGGTCAATGGCAAGACGTAACCACCTGGCGGCGCGCCGCGATCAGAGATTCGCTCGAGATTGTCGGGCCCGCCATCGTCGAGGAAGACTATACGGCCGTTTACGTTGCACCGGGCTGGTCGCTCACGCGCGGGCGCGACGGTCATCTCGTGGCTGTCAACAACGAGGAGTTGGCATGACGACGCTCGATCCTATCGAACTCGAAGTGTTGCGTAACGCGCTCACGGCTGCGGCCGCGGAGATGGACGTCACGATGTGGCGGACCAGCCGCTCGACCATCGTGCGCGAGATGCTCGACTACTCGACGGCCATCTTCGACGCTGATGGCAACAACGTGGCGCAGTCGGCACGCATTCCGCAGCACCTCAATTCGATGGGCTATTTTCTGCGGACGATCCTCGATCGGTTCGTTCCGGCCGACCTCTGGGAAGAGGGCGACGTCATCATCTCGAATGATCCCTATTGTGGCGGCCAGCATCTGCCCGACATCGCGGCCTTCCGTCCCGTTTTCTCCGGGGGCAGGCGTGTTGCCATCGTCGGCACGCTCTGCCACCATCTTGACATGGGCGGCATGTCGCCCGGCAGTTACGCCGCCAACGCGACCGAGATTTATCAGGAAGGATTGCGCATTCCGCCCTCGAAGCTTTTCGCGAGAGGCGTGCGCAATGACGTGCTGTGGCGACTGATCGCCCAGAATGTGCGCCAGCCGGTTGCCGTCATGGGTGACCTGCAGTCGCAAATCGCCTCGCTGGGCGTCGGCGTGCGCGCGGTCGAAATCCTGACGGCGCGATACGGCGCAGACACCCTGATTGCGTCGTGTTCGGCGATGCTCGACGCATCCGAGGCCGCCATGCGCGACGTCATTCGCGCCATCCCCGACGGCGCTTACGAATTCGAGGACTTTCTCGATGACGATGGCATCGACGTGGCGCGGCCGGTGCGCATCCATGCACGGATTTCCGTGACCGGTGACAAATTGGTCGTCGACCTCTCCGGCTCGGACCGCGAGGTCCCGGGACCGATCAACGCGACGCTCGGTTCGACGTCGTCTGCTGTCTATTTCGCTATCGTCGCCGCCGCTGACCGTCCGATCGTGCCGAACGCCGGCTGCTACCGTCCGATCGAGATCGTCGCGCCCGAGGGCCTGATCGTGTCGGCGCAGCATCCCGCGCCCGTCGCGCATCGGCTTGCACCTGGTCACGTCCTGCTCAACGTTCTGTTCGGTGCTCTCGCGAAGGCGATTCCCGGTCGACTGCCGGCGGCCTATTATGCCGTCAGCTACGTCTGTTCGTTCCAGACCATGGAAGCCAGCGGTGCGCGAAAGGTGCTGGTCGAGATCGAGGTCGGGGGCTGCGGCGCGCACCCCGATGGCGACGGCGCCAGCGCGCATTCGTTCGGCATGCACAACAACGCCTCGATTCCGATCGAGATGATTGAGAGCAGCATGCCCATCACCATGGTTGAATATGGCCTCGCGCCGGGGACGGGTGGAGACGGGCGGCATCGCGGTGGCCTCGGCCTGCGCCGAGCCTGGCGCATCGACAGCCAGGCGGCGACCTTCACGGGACAGATGGATCGCTTCCACTTTCGCCCCTTCGGGCTCGATGGCGGCGAACCCGGGGCCGTAGGCCACCTCGATCTGGTACGCGATGGAAAATCGCAGGGACTGCCCTCGAAAATATCCAACATGCCGCTGCGACACGGCGACGTGATCCGGCTTGTGACCTCAGGCGGCGGCGGCCTCGGCCCGCCGAGCGAGCGGCAGGCTTCCTTGCGGCGGCGGGACCGCGAGCAGGGCTATTTGATGGAATAACGCATGTCTTGATCGTTTAACTCGGAGAGGTGAACGTTATGGATCGCAGAACGCTTCTTTTGGGCGGCACCGCAGCGCTCGCCGCCAGCACTTTGCCGGTATCCGCTCAAAACGATGGCGAGATACGCATCGGCTTTACTTACCCATTGTCAGGTGCGAACGCCCAGACCGGTGTCGATGCGCAAAGGGCGTTCGAGACCGCGGCCGAGATCATCAACAACGACTACGATTTCGACTTGCCGCTGGCGAAGGGCGTGGGTCTGCCGGGACTTGGTGGCGCCAAGCTGCGGATGATCTTTGCCGACCATCAATCCGATCCGCAGAAGGGGCGCGCCGAAGCCGAGCGCCTGATCACCCAGGACAACGTCTGCGCAGTCATCGGCACCTATCAGAGCGCGGTCGCGGTCACCGTCAGCCAGATCTGCGAGCGCTATCAAATTCCGTTTGTCTCCGCCGAAAATTCCTCGCCGAATTTGCATCGGCGCGGCCTGAAATACTTCTTCCGTCCAGCGCCGCATGACGAGATGTATTCGGCGGCGATGTTCGATTTTTTCGATGCGATGAGGAAGAAGGGCACCAAGATCGAGACGCTGTCGCTGTTCCACGAGGATACCATCTTCGGCACCGACTCCGGCAACGCGCAGGCCAAGCTTGCCGCCGAACGCGGCTACAAGATCGTCGCCGATATCAAGTACCGCTCCAACACGCCCTCGCTCTCGGCCGAGGTGCAGCAGCTCAAGTCAGCCAATGCCGACGTGCTGATGCCGTCCAGCTACACCACGGATGGCATTCTCCTGATCAAGACCATGGCCGAGCTCGGCTACAGGGCGAATGCGATCGTGGCGCAGGACGGCGGCTTCTCCGACAAGGCGCTCTATGACGCGGTCGGAGACAAGCTCGAGAATTTGATCTCGCGCAGCACCTTCTCGCTCGATCTCGCCACCAAGCGGCCGATGGTCGGCACCATCAACGCCATGTTCAAGCAGAAGTCCGGCAAGGATTTCAACGACCTCACCTCGCGCGAATTCGTGGCCCTGCTGGTGCTGGCGGACGCGATCAACCGCGCCAAATCGACCGACGGCCCGAAAATCCGCGACGCGCTGGCCGCAACCGACATTCCGGGGGAGCAGACCATCATGCCGTGGCGGCGCATCAAGTTCGACGACATGGGCCAGAACAACGACGCCGACCCGGTGCTGCTGCAATATGTCGGCGGCAAGTTCGTCACCATCTCTCCGCCGCAAGCCGCAATCGCCGAGGCGATCTGGCCGATGAAGTGAGAATTTCGCTAGAGCACTTTCGGTTCTGGTTGAATCAGAACCGAAGCTCTAGATTCTTATTTTGACGCGTTTTCTTCACGCGAACCGGTATCCACTTCGCTCGAAAACGCTCTAGGCGTCATGCAGCGCGCCGACGTCAAATCGTCGTGGCTCTGTTGGCCCGCAACGACGCTGAACTCGTCGCGGCCTGCATGAGCCAAGCGACGTGCGGGCGTGCTAGCCCGGGTATCGCTCCGCTCACCCGGGCTACGCTGGCTTCGCTCGGAAACGCTCTAGCGCTAATGCCTTGATCGCTTGAGATCGGCGAATGTAAGTCTCCCGGCAAGTTGCAGGCTGCTGCAAGTCCAGCGGGCTTTATTTGCGTACTCGCCCAAGAAGATTCTGGTCTCGAGGCAGTCCACGTAGGATTTGTAGGTGAGGTTGTCTCTGCACGTTATCGAGAAGGGTCCAAGTCCAGTTGTCCCTCCAGCCGACTCGCTACACCCAACCCAAGGTAGGCCACCGTGTGGAAGGCTTGACTCGCAACCACCGTTGCAATTGCTGGCGACCTTCTCCAGCGCGGCAATCCTGGCCAATGGTGGACCTGATCCACCCGTGGGCGTGCCGTCGTCGACCGATGACGTCTGGCGGACCGACGATCTGCGGTGAGACACCACCGTGTGTGCCACCCGCTCCGGCCTGCTTGGC